>DQHT01000123.1 GCA_003531115.1 Bacteroidota bacterium
TTATCACCTTAAGCTTTCAGGCCCTGGTGTTTTCTTTTGGGAACGTTAATGCCGCCGCCTTTGTAGGGGTATTGGTTATGGTACTCGCTCTGGTTAGTATTCTCTATTTAAAAGAGAGCTTTTCGAAGGATCTGAATTATGTTGAAGTGGCGTAAGTGTTATAGGTTCCGGGTTTCGGGTCCTGGTACTTACGAGCCATAACCCGAAACCCATAACCCATAACCAGCATTACCCGGATTCTCGAAAGTTCCTGCTAATCCTGAGGCAACTCCTAATTTACGCCTTTAAACAATCGTTCCCAACGTACCTTATTAAAGAACCCATCCGCAAATTTATCCCAGCTCATCCATACAAACCAGGCCTTGCCAACGATATGATTTTCAGGAACAAATCCCCACGTACGTGAATCCAGAGAATTGTGGCGATTATCCCCCATCATCCAATAATAATTGTAGGTGAAAGTATAGCTGTCGGCCACAGATCCATTGAGATAAATTACCCCTTCTTTGATCTCCAGCGAGTTCCCTTCGTATAAGGTAATGCAGCGGTGGTAGATCGGATAATTGTCGCGGGTAAGTTTAATGGTTTCACCTGCTTTTGGCAAATAGATCGGGCCAAAATTATCGGCAGTCCAGCCGTAAATATATCCACCAAAATAGATGTCCGGGAAATACAATCCGCCTTCACCTTTTTTCCGAACAACACTGATAATCGTATCGTAAGTGCGCTCTTCCCTGAATTTAGCCAAATGGTGGTCCGGGATATCGATTACAAAAGTGTCGCTGATCCGATCACCCAAAGCATTGATCGCATCGGGATTGATATCGTAATCGGCTTTAAGTTTTTTTCTGTTCGGTCCTGTGCCTGGTTTGTACAACACGATCCATTTTGATTCTGGACGTGCTGTTTCCGGCAATCCAACAGGGTTACCATTCACATAAACCTGTCCGTCAACGATCCATAAACTATCTCCGGCAATGGCGATACAGCGTTTGATATAGTTTTCACGTTTATCAACCGGCCGCGCCTCATTATTCATATCATCCTGTCCGGGATAATTGAAAACGACGATATCATTATTTTTAATCTTTTGAAAGCCAGGCAAACGGTAATAGGGCATGGTCAGCGATTCAGAGTAGCTGTCGCTTTTACCTCCCGGCATGGTATTGTGAACAAAAGGAAAAGCTACGGGAGTCATGGGTACCCGTGTTCCATAATTCCATTTACTTACAAAAAGAAAATCGCCCACCATCATGCTTTTTTCCATGGAAGGGGTAGGGATGGTAAAGGCATCGACCAGAAAGGTTTTAATGATGGTTGCCGTTATTACCGCAAAGGCGATTGCATCCAGCCATTCACGCCCTTTGGTGTCTGTTTCACCTTTTCTTACCCGGATCAGGTAATAGGCGAAAAGAACGAGCTCCCAGAAGAGAAAATAGACAATGGAACTCAGAAATCCGGCTTGTGCACCGAATAAAAGAACAAGAAAAAAGAGAAAATTGATAGTACTCCAAACAGTAATATAAATCCACTCCTTGCGGGTGAAACGTTTGATGCGGTCAAGGATGTTTTTCATGTGTTTGCGTCGAGCGTAAGGGTGTTTTTAATGACATTTTCCATGGTAAATACTCCCGATTTTCCGGAAAGCCACTCAGCTGCCAATACCGCGCCAAAAGCAAAGCCGGCGCGGGTATGGGCTGTATGTTTAATTTCTATGGTATCGATGGCCGAATCGTAGCGCACCGTATGGGTCCCCGGAACATTATCAATACGTTTTGCTTCGATGCCCAGGGTAGTTCCTGAAAATTCTTCCTCAGAATCTTCAAGCAGTTTCCAGGTTTTTTTCCAGGGAACGCGTTCGATAACCTGGGCAGCTAAACTAATGGCTGTTCCACTTGGAGCGTCAAGTTTTTTTGTATGATGGATCTCTTCAATGCTTACGTCATATGAATCATAGGGGCCTAATAATTCAGCAAGGCGTTTATTCAGTTCAAAAAAGAGATTCACACCCAGGCTGAAGTTGGTAGCAGTGAGTATACTTTGTTTATTTTTCTCCGCTTCCTCACAAATATCCTCATAATCGTCGTACCAGCCTGTAGTTCCAACCACTACCGGAACATTGGCTTTGAAACAGCGACGTATATTATCCACCGCCGCATGGGGTGCGGTAAATTCAATGGCGACATCTGCCTGACCCAGTTTTCCCCATTCGGCCTTACCAGCCTCCTGAGAAATGCGGGCAACAATTTCATGATCCCGCGAAAGTGCCGCGTTTTCAATGGCTTGTCCCATCTTTCCGTATCCTATTAGTGCAATTTTCACCTTCGTAATTATCAGGGGCAAACATAGCGCTTCGGTGCCTATCTGACAAGAAGGCGCCATGTCCTATATTTGCCACGAATGCGCATTTTAAAACGAATATTAATCCTACTCCTGCTGCTTGCATGTGCGGGTGGTATATTTTCCTGGGACCTGATTTACCGTGAAAATACGGCAAGGCAAAACAAGCGGCCACTGAAAATCGCTGAAGGAACAAATTGGGAAGGTGTAATGCAGCTGATGATAGCTGACACCTTGCTTCGCAGCCCAAAATCTTTGGATCGGCTGGCAAAATGGTCGGGTTATTCGGAAAGGATCAAACCGGGACTTTACCGGATCGTTCCCGGCATGTCGAATAAAGCTATTCTTCGTTTGCTTGCCAGTGGACGGCAGGAGGAAGTGAAGTTGGTATTACGCAGCAGTTGGAGCAAAGAAAATTTGGTTTCTTATGTATGCAGGGAAATAAATGCCGACAGTAATTATTTGCTGACTTTGCTGAATGACTCCAGTCGCTTATTGCAATATGGATGGAACCAGCATACCGTTTTGGCGGTTTTTGTTCCAAATACATACAATTTTTACTGGACCACCGATGCGGATCAGTTTCTGAAAAGGATGTTCAAAGAACACAAACGGTTCTGGAATGAGAGCCGGCTCCAAAAAGCAAAAACCCTGGGACTGACCCCAACAGAAGTAAGTGTTCTTGCTTCCATCGTTGAAAAAGAAACCAACCAGACCGACGAAATGGCTACGGTGGCGGGGGTTTACCTGAACCGGCTTCGTAAAGGCATGAAGCTCGAAGCCGACCCTACCGTTAAGTTTGCTACGGGTAACCCCGACATAAAACGGGTAAGGGGGGAGATGCTGAAAATTGAATCGCCTTACAATACCTACCTTTATACCGGCCTGCCTCCGGGACCGATCTGCATGCCGAGTATACAAGCCATTGATGCCGTGCTGAAAAACGAAAAACATAACTATATTTATTTTTGTGCCCGGGAAGATTTTTCCGGCTATCATAACTTTACAGCCGACTACAACCAGCATTTACTAAATGCCCGGAAATATTGGCTGGAACTAAATAAAAAGGGGGTACGCTGATGTTTGTTTCGGAAACGAAAGTACGGGTACGTTATGGTGAAACCGACCAGATGGGCTACATGTACCACGGCAATTATGCCCAGTATTATGAGCTGGGGAGGGTAGATGCCCTGAGGCAACTCGGATTATCCTATAAAAAGTTCGAGGAGGAAGGGGTGATGATGCCAGTCCTCGAAATTCATAGCATTTTTATCAAACCCGCCTTGTATGATGATGAAGTTATGATCCGAACCATCATGAAAGAGCTCCCTGCTGTGCGCATTTGTTTCGACTTCGAGTTATTCAATGAGGCAAATGAATTATTGCATACAGCAAGCGTCAAGCTGGTGTTTGTTAGAAGTCATGACAAACGCCCGATCCGTTGTCCGGCAGCGCTGATGAACAAACTAACACCCTTTTTTAAATGACCAAAGGTTTTCAATTATGGAACAAGCTACAGGCAAAGCTGCCCAAATCCTGGCAGGCGCGGTTTGTTCCGGGATTGGAACAGATCAGCTGGCATAAGTTACTCACCTTTTACCTGGTCAGGGCCGACCGTGAAGACATACGCATGCGGGCCTCCTTTATGGCCTTTCACCTCATGCTGGCCATCTTTCCGGCCATCATCTTTTTCTTTACCCTCATCGCCTACTTACCCCTTGAAAACGCCGATAAGGACCTCCTTGAACTGATCCACCGCCTGATGCCCGAGAATGCGTATAAGTCGCTGGCATCGACCATGGAGGATATTTTGTCCAAACAACGCGACGGACTCCTTTCCATCGGTTTCCTGGCCGCAATTTACTTCTCGACCAGCGCGATGGACAGCATGATACGGAGTTTCCATAACTCGCTGAAGATTAAAGACAAGCGGCCTTATTATAAGAAAAAGCTCTATTCCATTTTATTGAATTGTTATTTCTCCCTGATCTTGTTGGCGGCCTTGGTACTCATTACTGCCGGCGATGCTTTTTTGGTATGGATGCGGACCCATGACTTGCTGGGCAAGGGATTTATAAGTTATGTGTGGCAGGTCCTGAACTGGCTGGTGGTCATAATCCTGATCCAACTGGTGATCAGTTCCCTGTATCGCTTTGGGCCCTATAATCGTTCTTCCTGGAAATTTCTCAATCCCGGATCTTTCCTCAGTACAATTTTAATCCTGTTGATGAGTATTTTGATCAGTGTTTATGTGAACCAGTTCAATTCGTACAACAGGATTTACGGGAGCATCGGCACCCTTTTGGTGATCATGTTATGGATTTACTGGAACTCGGTCGTGACTTTGATCGGCTTTGAATTCAATATTTACCTCGACCAGGTTAAACGAAAAAGGCTGTTGGACAAGGAGTTAGAGCGTAGAAAAGTCGGAAACACCCTGCACCAGTAATTATTTTCCATTCCCACTATGCAGAGATAATCTCTTTTACTACTTTTGCACCCTCAGGAGAGATGGCAGAGCGGTCGAATGCGGCGGTCTTGAAAACCGTTGACTGTTACAGGTCCGGGGGTTCGAATCCCTCTCTCTCCGCAAACAAAATAAAAACCGGCCCCGATAGGGTCGGTTTTTTTTATGTGTGCCGTGCATGG
>DQHT01000082.1 GCA_003531115.1 Bacteroidota bacterium
CAAGCTCTTCGCTCAACATGACGGGCACTCAGCTATCGTCTATGGTCCATGGTCCATGGACTATTTCGGAATTTATTATCAACCGCTTGTTTAAATCCGATATGATTTTTACCTTTGCCGTCCTTTATTTTAAGTAGAAAGCATAGAACATGGCAAATCATAAGTCGGCATTAAAAAGAATTCGCAGCAATGCAGCCAAAAGACTGAGAAACAGATATCAGGCAAAATCTGCCCGGACGGCAATCAAAAACATCAGAAAAGCGACCGATAAATCGGCTGCTTTTGAAATGTTGCCAACTGTGTTCAGCATGCTGGATAAACTGGCCAAAAGAAACGTGATTCACCGCAACAAAGCCGCTAACCAAAAAAGTAAGCTGGCTAAGTTTGTCGGCAAACTGTAAAATTACAGTCAAAGTTTTGTCAGGTCATTCGGGATACGAATGGCCTTTTTTATTTTCGGGGGTATGGAAACCTATCCCAAAAATTCAGCCATCAAATATTGGGCGGAAGATGACCGTCCCAGAGAGAAACTCCTTCATAAAGGCCGCCAGCATCTGAGCGATTCGGAGCTGATCGCCATCTTACTTGGCTCAGGAACACGAAAACATTCCGCCCTGGCCCTGGCCCGCGACCTGCTCGATGCTTATAGCGGAGATATGAACCTGCTTGCCAGGGCGAGTATCAAAGAGCTCATGCGTTTTCCGGGAATCGGTTCGGCCAAAGCGGTTATCATCAGTGCGGCCATTGAGCTTTCAGCACGGCGTAAACAGCTCAATGATACCGGTGAACCTGTTCGTGGCAGCAGGGAAATATTTGCCCGCCTGCACCCGCGTATCGGCGACCTGACTCACGAAGAGTTTTGGGTGGTATTTCTTAACCAGGCGAACCGCATCATTTGCGAAAAGCAGATCAGCAAGGGTGGGATAACCGGTACTGTGGCTGATCCGCGACTCATTTTTAAATTGGCCCTTGAGGAAGGGGCTTGCGGCCTTATTCTGGTCCATAATCATCCCAGCAATTCCCTGAATCCCAGTCAGGCTGATCTGGATCTCACACGGAAACTGGCCGAAGCAGCTAAAAACCTCGACATGCGTGTTTTGGACCATTTGATCATTACCCAGCAGGCTTACGTTAGTTTTGCAGATGAAGGATGGATTTAGTAAACTTGTAGCATAAATTGCACTTATGAAATTACGGATCATTACTCTTTCACTTTGTCTGTTTGTATTTTCCTTTATTGCGGAGGCCCAAAACCGGAAGGTGGCTTTGAAATCCCCGCTGGATGGCCAGAATTTGGTTCCTGCCCTGACCACCTTTACCTGGGATACTACAGAAACACCCGTGGACAGCCTGGAGTTGCAACTTTCACGCAGCATGACTTTCAACGATACCCTGAACAGTTGGATACTTGCCGGAACAGATACGACCTATACCCTCAGCACTGCTTTGGACCTGGACAGTACCTATTTCTGGAGGGTGATCAGCTTCGATTCAGCCGCCTTTTATGTGGAAACCAGTAATGTTTTCAGCTTTACTGTAATCGGTCCGGTACCGGGACGGCCAACGAATGTTTCTCCAATGTCGGCCTCCGTTGATGTATCGATCTATCCGACACTAACATGGACAAGTGTAGCGAATACCGATGAATACCATGTTCATGTTTCAACCTACGACAATTTCAGCGACACGGCTTATTATGGTGTGGTTGCAGACCCGACTGTTTCAGTAAATGTTAACGTAAAGCTGGAATCGTATAAAGTATACTTCTGGCGTGTCGGAGCCAAAAACATCAACGGTCTTGGAGAATGGTCCAATTTCTGGAATTTTACTACCCTCGTTACGAGCCTGACTACACCACAGGCAAACTTTGGAATGGTAGCGTATCCAAACCCGGTTCAGAATAAACTTATCCTGAACTTTGAAGGACAGGGTACCGAGAGCCGCATTAGCCTTCTTGATGCACAAGGTAAAGAAGTTCAGCTTGTTATGAACGAATTTGTTTCAGATGGAAATCAAACCGTAGAAATTTCCCGCAACGGACTTTCTGCCGGATTGTATTTTGTAAAAGTGGAGCAAAACGGAATGTCCCAAACCCTGAAGGTGGTTTTTGAATAGAAAAGAATTTAAGAATAAAAAAAGAAGCCGGCCATTGCGTCGGCTTTTTTTTCGGTCATAATGCCGCTTTTGGCAGGAAGGCATGGAAGTTGTCAACACTAAGTCAATAATTATTGAAGGATTGTAGTTTTTACTTCCTGTAACAATACTTAGATTTGGTTAACACGCTAATCGCTTATGGAGCCTGAAGATTTCCTGGACGCGGACATGACCGCAGCGGTAGAGAAGTATGAACGGATGCTTCGCAATAATGACAGATTGTATTTTGACTCTGATGAGTTAGAAGATGTGATCGATTTTTATGTGGGCGACAATAAGCTGAAGAAGGCCCTCGAGGCTATTGCTTTTGCGAGAGATATTTATCCATTCAATACCGACTTCTTAATTCGTAAAGCTCAGATCATTTCGATGATGGGGGATACGGGCAATGCACTGGATGCTATTGAAGAAGCAGAGGCGATGGAGCCTTATAATCCGGATATTATTTTGGTTAAAGGCGAGGTGCTCGACCAACTGGAGCGATTTGATGAAGCCATTGACTGCTATGAAAGGGCTCTGGAGATGACCGAGGATAAATCGGAGATCTACCTGAATATCGCCTATGTATATCAAAACTCGGGGCGTTTCGAAGAAGCACTCACTTACCTTTCACGCCTTCTGGATGAAGAACCCGAGAACGAACAGGTATTGTATGAGATCGCCTACTGCTATGATGTGATGGATAAACCTGCAGAGAGCATCCGTTTTTACCTGCAGTATATCGATCAACAACCTTTTTCATTTGCTGCCTGGTATAACCTGGGTGTCATGTATAACCGGACCGGAGATTTTGAAAAGGCGATCTGGGCGTATGACTATGCGATCCTGATCAACGAAAACTTCAGCTCAGCCTGGTTCAATAAGGGCAATACGCTGGTGGAGATGGAGGATTATACCGAAGCCATTAAATGTTTTAAAAAGACCCTGGAACTCGAAGGACAGGATGCTATCATTTTCTGCAATATGGGCAACTGCTACGAAAAGCTGGAGATGATGCAGGAAGCCCGTACTTTCTATAAAAAGGCTACAAAACTGAACCCAAATCTTGCCGAAGCCTGGTTTGGAATGGGGGTTAGCTTTGACCATGAAGAGCGTTATAACGAGGCCATTGCCTTTATTAAAAAGGCCATAAAAATTGAGGAAGAGGATGCCGATTATTGGTACAGTCTTGCTGATGTGTATGCAAAAGTTAATCAGCATGAGGACGCAGACCACGCCTATTCACGGGCCGTACATTTCGACCCGATGTTGTGGGAAGCCTGGCTGGACTGGTCGCTGCTCAAATTGAATCTCGATGAACGCCAGGAGGCTATTGACCTGCTCGACGACGCCTTGCAAATGAATCCGGAGATCCACCAGATATACTACCGTCAGGCTGCCTACCATTATATGTTCGCTTCCAAGTCAAAGGCATACGAATGCCTGAAAAGAGGATTGGCCCTTTCCTATACCGATCATTTCCTCTTTTTGGATACTGCTCCCCTTGCATCAAGCGATGCATTTGTGCAGGATTTGATAGATGAATACCGACGTTAATATTTTCGTCGAATCATCTACCTTTGCCTTCCATGAATTTCGAAATAAGTAATCTCCCAAATCGCGCTAAAAAACCCCGTGAATCAGGCCTGACCATGGTAATGGACAAAGGTCTTAGTTTACGTGAAGCCGAAGATTTTATTGATGTCGCAGCCGAATTTACCGACCTGGTAAAACTTGGTTTTGGCACTTCCATCATCACTCCCCGTGTTGGGGAAAAGATCAAACTTTATCAGGACGCAGGAATACCGGTTTATTTTGGAGGAACCTTATTCGAGGCTTTTGTGATCCGTAATCAATTCGATGATTACCTGCGCCTTCTGGAAAAGTACAAACTGACCCATGCGGAAGTATCGGATGGTTCTATAGAGATATCGGAAGACGAGAAATGTGAATACATCCGCAAGGTGGCGAAATATGTGACCGTGTTGAGCGAGGTAGGTAGCAAGGATGCCGAAAAGATCATCCCTCCTTATAAATGGATCAAAATGATGGAAAGTGAGATCGAAGCGGGAGTATGGAAAGTCATTGCCGAAGCCCGCGAAAGTGGGAATGTGGGTATTTTCCGGGGTACCGGTGAAGTTCGCTCCGGTTTGGTTGAAGAAATTTTAACCAAGATCCCTCAGGAGAAGATCCTTTGGGAGGCTCCTCAGAAATCGCAGCAAGTATGGTTTATCAAACTCTATGGGGCGAATGTAAGTTTGGGGAATATTGCTCCGAATGAGGTGATTCCCCTGGAAACGCTGCGTTTGGGATTGAGGGGGGATAGTTTTGATTTTTTCCTTTGACCATAGACCATAGACCATGGACCATGGACCATGGACCATGGTAATGGGTGATGAGTTTCAAATCATAAATCAAAAATCATAAATCAAAAATGACATGCTTTACGATCAAATAAGTGCTGACTTAATTGCTGCTATTAAATCCAGAAACCAGGCAGATCTGCGGGCGTTACAGGGAATTAAAGCCCAGCTTCAACTACTGCGTGCTGAAAAGGGTGCGAGCGTTGAAGTAAGCGAGGAAGACGAACTGAAGGTATTGATGCGTATGGCCAAACAGCGCAGGGATTCTATCGACATTTTTGCCAAAGAATCACGCCAGGACCTGGTTCAAAAAGAGCAGGAGGAACTGGAGGTTATTGAACGTTATTTACCCGCCCAGATGGGTGATGCGGAGTTGGAACTGGCTATTCAGGCCATAATTACACAAACCGGAGTGAAGGGAATGGCCCAGATGGGTATGGTCATGGGTATGGCGAGCAAAAGCCTGGCTGGTAAAGCGGATGGGAAAAGGATCTCGGAAGTGGTGAAAAGGTTATTGAGTTAAGCTCAGCCTAAACGTCGGCTTAAAAGGTGGGCCACCACTTCATAAAGTTGTGGAGGCAGTAATTTCCTCCAGTGCAGGTCATCGAATTCGCCCCCGAAATTGATATAATAATCCAGGTTGGCGTCGCGGAATTCTTTGAGCACATGTTCGCGGAAATTGAGAAAAACAATCCAGCCATCGTCTTCGATATCGCTGTAAAGTTCCTCGTAATAACTGTCGTCGGATGCGTGGAAATTCAGCACGTTTTCTCCGATAAAGATGAATCGGGTGATGCCGAAGTCGATGAGGTGTTCGAGGATATCGCGTTTTAGGAACATGATATCGTTTTCAACCGCGTCGTTCCATTCACCGATCATCTCGATGATGACAAAACCCTCATCATAATCAGCATAGAGGATCTTGAGGTAAAGGGTATTGGACCCGAAAAAGTCCCATTGGGGATGGATAAGATGATTATAGATCTGGTTGGTGAACTCAAACTCACTGTATTCCCGTTCAAAGAAGGGGGAATTCTCATCTTCGCTGGCTACATAAAGCTCCCGCCACATATAATAAGGCTCCAGATCGTGCATGGTGCAAAGATACGAAGGGGCGGCTTGGGAAATGCATGTAAAGCTCCCCGAAATTCTGCATTTTTGTAGGGCATCATGATCATCCATCTAAAAAATAAAAACGCCCTGGTTTGCGGGAGCTCCGACGGGATAGGCCGCAGCATCGCCATTGGCCTGGCAGCTGCCGGTGCGAACGTTACGCTGTTTGCCAGAAATGCTGAAAAACTGGGTAAAGTACTCGTTGAACTCGACCGCAGCATAGGACAGGTACATACTATGCTGGTCGCTGATTTTTCGGATCCCAAATCGGTTAAAACAGCTGTAGAGTCGGCCTGCCTAAACCACATCTACCACATCCTGATCAACAATACCGGAGGCCCTCCCGGCGGACTGATCGCCGATGCGGATCCTGAGGCTTTTTATTCGGCCCTCAATGCCCACCTCATCAATAACCATCAGATCGCTCAGGTCCTTATTCCCGGCATGAAAGGAATTGGGCATGGACGTATCATCAATATCATCTCCACCTCGGTAAAGATCCCGCTGAAAGGACTTGGGGTATCCAATACCACCCGTGGAGCTGTGGCTTCCTGGGCCAAAACACTGGCTACAGAAGTGGCTGAATTTGGGATTACAGTGAACAATGTTTTGCCCGGAGCAACAAAAACCGGAAGGCTGAGTTCGATCATTGAAAGCAAGGCAAAAAAAGGAAAACATGCTATCGATAAGGTAGAAGAAGAAATGCTCAGCGAAATACCCATGAAACGCTTTGGCTCACCCGACGAAGTAGCCCATGCAGCCGTTTTCCTGGCATCGGACCAGGCTGCCTATATCACGGGCACCAATATCGTGGTCGACGGGGGTAGAACGGGTAGTTTATGAGTCCGAAAACTAAGGCATGGATCAGTGCATTACGATTAAGAACCCTGCCGTTGGCTGCCGGAGGAATAGTGTTGGGAAGCTTTATTCCGGAAACGGTATTCCAGCCGCTGGTTTTTGTTTTTGCGCTGACTACGGCACTTGGACTTCAAATTCTATCGAATCTAGCCAATGATTATGGCGATTTTATCAAAGGCACCGACAATGACAAACGCATTGGTCCGGTTCGGGCTTTACAATCGGGTCTCATCCAAAAGGAAGAGATGAAAAACGCCCTGCGCATTTGTGCAGCCCTGACTTTTTTTAGCGGGGTGGTATTGATCGCTGTTTCCTTTGGTGCCGATCAATGGATCT
Organism: Bacteroidota bacterium; assembly: GCA_003531115.1. GTDB lineage: Bacteria > Bacteroidota > Bacteroidia > UBA8524 > UBA8524 > UBA8524. The sequence goes on from DQHT01000082.1 coordinate 6,804, forward strand.
CTGCAGCAGGGATGTTGGTAGTGGGACTGCTCGCCATCTGGGCGGCCATCCGTTATACCATTGGCAAAAAACCGTATGGCTATGCCGGACTCGGTGATGTTTTTGTGGTGGCTTTTTTCGGCATCGTTTCGGTTTGTGGGGTCGCTTTTTTGCATAGCGGTTTTTTGGACAAGAATGTTTGGTATCCGGCACTTAGCTATGGATTTCTTGCAGCAGGAGTGCTCAATATCAACAATATGCGCGATATCGATAACGACCGTGAGGCGGGAAAAAGAACGCTGGTCGTACAATTAGGAGCCAATGGCGCCCGACTCTACCACGGGACCCTGATCGGTTTCGCCTTTATCCTTCAGGCTGTATATCTCCATGAGATCAACCCGGCCTGTTTTTTCGGACTGCCCAAATATGGACGTTATCTGGCTTTGGTCGGGTTTATCCCGGTGTTCATTAATTCAGTTCGCGTTCTGCAGCCAAAAGCACATGCCTCGGAGTACAATCCGTTTTTAAAAGGACTATCCCTCGGGGCTTTTTTTGAGGTACTGGTGTTTATCATGGCCCTAATGATTTTACCCATTTTTGTATGATCGCCTCCTATTCCATACACGATCTCACCTTTAAAAAGCCTGCCAAAACTTCGCGTAATACTTTGTCCGCGAAACGTGTGTATTTGCTGGAACTCCGGAATGCGGATGGAAAAGTGGGGTATGGAGAAATTAGTCCCTTTCCCGGTTTAAGTATGGATGATCGTGAGGATTTTGTTCAAAAGCTGGATCAAACCATCACCTTGATCAATAGCCGGGCGCAGGAAGAGGAGCTGGACCTTGAAAAGTGGCCAAGTATTCGTTTCGGACTGGAAATGGCCAGGCTCGACCTGCAAAACGGCGGAAAACGGATTTTTTTTAAGGGACCCTTTGCTGAAGGAAAGTTAAGTATGGATATCAATGGCCTGATCTGGATGGATTCGGCGGAAGGTATGCTCAGGCAGGTGGAAGAAAAGATCGCAGCGGGATTTCACTGTATCAAAATGAAAATCGGTGCCCTTGATTTTGATGAAGAATGCCGCATGTTGGAGGTGGTGAGAAAAAAATATACGGCCTTTCAGATCGAATTGAGGGTAGATGCCAATGGAGCCTTTCCAAAAGACGATGCATTGACCCTGTTAAAGGACCTCCATCGCTTTGAATTGCACAGCATCGAGCAACCCATAGCCCAGGGCAATTGGGAGGATATGGCGCGGCTCTGTGCCCATTCACCTTTGGCCATCGCATTGGACGAGGAATTATTGGGAATTGACCCGGCCTCAGGAGGCTTGCAGTTGCTCAGAACCATCAAACCCGCTTACCTCATCATCAAACCCGGATTACTCGGAGGATTTAAAATAAGTACGGAATGGATCCAACTGGCCGGGAAGGAAAACATAGCCTGGTGGATCACTTCAGCCTTAGAATCGAACCTGGGATTGGCGGCAATTGCCCAATATGCTGCTACCTGGAACAACCCCCTGCCCCAGGGTTTAGGAACAGGAAAGCTCTTTACTACGAATTTTTCTTCTCCCTTGCGCATCCATTCAGGGAAGCTGGATCAGGGTGGGCATGATAATTGGGATAGGGAGATTTCCTTGCTGAAATAGCAAATTCACTTATATTTGACCTGTATGCCCACGCAATTCATCACATCAATGAACCGTACCGAAACCGGCTTTCACCTGCTGGTTATTTTGTCATTATCCGATGGCCGTTCTTCTCAGGCGGAACTGAATGTTATCCGCGAATTTTTGGAGAATGCCTTTTCCGGAAAAATTGATCTGATCAAAGAGCAGGCATTTCTAAAGGCCCTTCCTTCTGAAGAACTGGAAACCCATTTTGACGAAGTAGCCGCGCGTTTTTATTCCATAAGCAGCGCTGAAGACCGCAATAAAGTCCTTGATTTTGCCATGAAGGTGGTAATGGCCGACGAGGAAATGAAGCCGGAAGAGAATCATTATATCAATAGGCTGTATGATGCCTGGGATATAGGGTAATTGTTTGATCGTGGGATCGTATGATCGTGGGACTGTTGGATCGTAGGATTGGAGACCGGATGGGATATGAAAAGCGTAATTTTCCCACAGTCCCGCTAAAAATGCTTCCACCCCTGAGCCTTTAGCTCAAACGTATTGTCATTTTTCGTAATCACTATTTTTCCGGCTGCTTTTGAGGTTACATGCCCAATTATGGAAACCGACTCCATCGCCCGGATCTTCTCAAATTCCTTTTGGTCTACGGTAAACAAGAGCTCATAATCCTCGCCTCCGTTAAGAGCGCAAGTGAGCGGATCGAGGTTAAATTGTTCGGCGCTCGAAACAGTAGCCGGATCGATGGGTATTTTTAGTTCATAAACGGCCATGCCTACGTCAGAGGCCTCGCAGAGATGGAAGATCTCAGAGGCCAGTCCGTCGCTAATGTCGATCATCGAAGTGGGTTTGATNNTGAGTTGCCTTTGTAGGATATAATCATGTCCGTCCAGATCGGGCTGCATGGTTGGGTCGGCTAAAAATACCTGCTTTTCCCGTTCCAGGAGCTGGAGTCCCATATAGGCGGCACCCAGGTCGCCGCTTACACAGATCAAGTCGTTTTCTTTGGCTCCCCGGCGGTAAACAATATCTTTTTCCATGGCCGAACCTATGGCCGTAATGGAAATGACCAATCCCTGCCGGCTCGAAGAAGTATCTCCTCCAACCAGGTCGACGCCATAGGTTTCACAGGCCAGGCGGATACCTTCGTACAATTCCTGGACAGCCTGCAAAGAAAAGCGGCTGCTAAAGGCAATCGAAACCACAATTTGTTCCGGTTTGCCGTTCATGGCCAAAATATCAGAAACATTCACCACCACACTTTTGTAGCCGAGGTGTTTGAGGGGATGGAAGCTCAGGTCAAAATGAACGCCTTCGATCAGCATGTCGGTGCTAACCAAAGTTTTTCTTTCTCCGATCCCGATCACGGCGGCATCGTCGCCTACCCCTTTTATGGTTCCGGGTTGGGTGTTTTGTAAGGATTCTGTCAAATTTTTGATCAAACCGAACTCTCCAAGCTCCTGTATCTCTTTTCTCTGGGTGTCTTCGAACATCTTTTTGTAACTTGGAGCAAAGGTATCGATAATGGCCTATTTGCATGACTTTTTCCACCTCTTCTTTCCTGCCCTTTGTGAGGCATGCAGTTCGGCTTTGTATACCGGAGAAGAGCTGGTTTGCCTGCGTTGCCGGGCGCAATTGCCCCGAACCGGTTTCGCTCAACACCCTGATAACCTGGTAGCCAGGTTGTTTTGGGGAAGGGTATCTCTTGAAAGAGCGGCATCGGCCTACTTTTTTAATAAAGGCGCGCGTATCCAGCATCTGCTCCATGCGCTTAAATACAAAAACAGACCCGATGTGGGCGTTTTATTGGGGCGATGGATGTTCGAAGAAATGAAGCAGGCTGGTTTTTTGGAGGATGTGGATGTGCTGGTGCCGGTTCCCCTTCATCCGAAAAAAGAAAAAAAGCGCGGCTACAACCAGGCTGCCATCCTTGCTCGGGGTTTTGCCGCATCCAGCGCCATTCCGCTTGAAGAAAAAGCGCTGATGCGGGCTGAAAATACCGGTTCCCAAACCCGTTTATCGCGCATCGCCCGTTGGGAAAATACCCAGGAAGCATTCAAGCTAGCCGACCCGGAAGCGGTGAAGGGAAAACATGTTTTGTTGATGGATGATGTGATCACCACCGGAGCAACTTTAGAGGCCTGTGCAAACGTCTTGATACAGGAGGCAGGCTGCAGGGTTTCGGTTTTATCTGTAGCCTGTGCCTTCCACTAGCAATAAATCAGTCCTGAAAAAGTTATAATCCTATACTTTTGCACCTGCACATGAAAAAATGGACCCTCGCGTCAGTCGTGTTTTTTTTGACATGGATAAGTTTTCAATCCAGCTCCTGCCGCAAAGAAACCTTTGAGGACGACCCCGGCGCGCAATTGACTTTTTCAACCGACACCATTTTGTTCGATACCGTATTTACCAAACTGGGCGGCGGTCCCGAGCCTCGTTCGGTGAATAAAAGATTTACGGTTCGGAATCCGCATAACAAAACCATCAAAACGAGTATCCATCTGGGTATGGGACAAGCTTCCGCCTTTCGCATCAATGTAGACGGGTTGCCGATGAGCAGCATTAACGACTATGAGATCCGGGCGGATGACAGTATTTATGTTTTTGTCGAGGTAACTGTCGATCCNNATTATGAGATCCGGGCAGACGATAGCATCTATGTTTTTGTTGAAGTAACTGTCGATCCGAACAACGTGAGCAACCCGTTGATCATCCAGGATTCGGTGGTTTTTCAAACAAATGGAAATATCCAGGACGTGAAACTGGTAGCCTGGGGACAGGATGCCCATTACCTCACCGATTCTGTCCTGATCGGAAATATTGTATGGGACGACCAGGTAAAACCCTATGTGATCTACAATTCCATACTCGTTAATACAGCTTCCAAACTGACGATTCTTGAAGGAGTAAAGGTTTATTCTTCGGTAGGCAGCCGCATTTTTGTGAATGGTACGCTGGAGATACTGGGAAGTAAAGACAAACCGGTTATTCTTCAGGGTGCAAGGCTGGAGCAGACATACCGCAATACTCCTTCGCAATGGATCGGCATACGTTTATTGCCTGCAAGCCGATTGAATAAGATCGATTTTGCTGTAATAAAAAACGGGGTGCTGGGTATAGAAGTCGACTCACTCCAAACGGGAGGAGGCTTCAAGCTTGAGCTCAGTCATACAAAAATTTTAAACATGAGTGCCGGCGGACTGATCGGGTATACCGCCTGGATCAAGGCCACCAATGTGTTGTCGGCCAATTGCGGGCAGTATACTTTTCTCGGTGAACTTGGAGGGAATTATGAACTCAAACATTGCACTTTCGCGAATTACAATACCACCTTTTTGCGTTCCAAACCTGCATTTGGCTTGAGCGATGCGGATTATGTCGATGCGAATGGAAATCGTACGCCCAATAATCTCGTATACCTTATTCAAAACAGCATTGTTTGGGGTTCTTTAAAGGAAGAGTTGGTATTTTTTGAAGGCGGTCAGGGAAACGTGACAAAAACGATAGAAAACAGCGTCTTTCGAACAGAAATCGGAGGATTGGGAGTAAACAATAACCAGATCAATATCGATCCCAAATTTAAGGATTACCGCGAATTGAATTTTGAGCTGGATACGCTCTCTCCTGCAAAGGATGTGGGCAGGACCCCCTTAACCCCACCCGTTTTAGACGACCTGCGTGGGGAACTGCGGGATGCCTTCCCCGATATTGGGGCTTTTGAAAGAAAAGAGTGAGACAAATGCTAACTTGCAGGTCTATTTGACATATTTATGATCCGATTCGACTACCTGGAAGAAAATAAAGACAAATTCCGCGAGGAATTCCTCCATAAAAAACCCTTTCCCCATATTGGTATTGACGACTTTTGTGAGCCGGAGAAAATTGATGCGCTCTATGCCAAAATTCCGGAAATACAGACGGAAAGTGCCGACTATATTTTTGCCAAAAACAAGTTCGAAAAATCCAAATTCACCGAACTGGGTCCTGAGTTTCAGGAGTTGTATGATGATTTTACTTCCGAACGCTTTCAAAAATGGTTGTGTTATGTAACCGACCAGGATGTATTCGTGGACAAACGTTTTTACGGTGGCGGCATTCACCAGGGGAAAAAAGGAAGTTTTTTGGATATGCACGCCGACTTCAATTACCACCCCCTGGAAGAAACCTGGTTTCGCAACCTGAACCTGCTTCTCTACCTCAATAAAGACTGGAAAAAGGAATACAAAGGCGAATTACGTCTTGAACATAAAGACACCGGTGAGGCCGCCGAAGTTGATGTTCCGTTTAACCGCCTGGCCATTATGTTATGCCGCGGTTTTACCCTCCATGGCTACGATCCGATCAATTTCCCTGAAGGTAAATTCCGGACCTCCATCGCTGCTTATGCCTATACCATCCATGAAAAACCCATGGAAGCAGCCCGTACCACCGAATGGAAGATCGAAGCGAATAAATCCCCGTTAAAATATTTTGTGTCGAAACTATGGGTTCCCATGGTCAAACTCAAAAGTAAAATCAGCAAGAGCAAAACAGCAGATCATTAGGGTTTTGTTGTCTATCCATTTATGAAACACCGTTATATTCTGGCCCTGTTCCTTCTTTTGGCACAAAGCGCAAGTTTTGGCCAGTCAAAATGGACGGCCGGTTCCCAGCTTCTCTTCGAAAACGAGAAGCAGCAGGGCACATTTGAACTGCTTGTAGAAGTAGACCTGCAATTAGCGGATGAATTTTTCAGTGCCCAGGGCCTCATTGCCGGTTCAAAGATCGGTGCTATATGGACCACAAGGGCCGATCGGGAACAGGTGGAAAACATGCTGAATTCCCTGGCAATCAAAAGGATAGAGATCAGCCGGGTTATATTTCCGCATTTTAAAGTGGATGATGTTTCCAGGGTCGCGAGTAAGGTTCATTTGGTTCAGAACGATCCGCTGGGTTGGGGCATTTCTGCACCGTATACCGGTAAAGATGTGATCGTTGGGATTATCGATATCGGTTTTCAGCCCGATCATCCTACTTTTTATGATACCAGCGGACAGGTAAACCGGGTAAAACGGTATTGGGACCAGCTCGACGAAACAGGAAATCCACCGGCAGGTTTCAATTATGGAAGTTTACATTCGACTTTGGCCGACATGATCGCAACTGTAGATCAGGAAGAACTTCACGGTAGCCATGTGGCGGGTATTGCGGGTGGGTCGGGTTATGGAAGCAAAAACCGGATGTATGCCGGAATGGCTTATGAGTCGGACCTGGTTTTTGTGAATATCCGTTTTTATGACAATCAATATCCGGCCAGTGCAAAGGGCGATTATCTTGTTGCTACTCCCGCCATCATCGATGGATTAAATTATATCTTTTCTTATGCTGATTCTGTAGGAAAACCGGCGGTAGTCAACCTGAGCTGGGGCATGCATACAGGGCCGCATGATGGAACCAGCCTCTTTGATCTGGCTATTGAAAATCTTACCGGAAAGGGGAAACTTTTTGTTGGTTCGGCCGGGAATTCAAACTGGACCCGAACGCATATTAGCGCAAACTTAAAGCAGGATACCCTGCGCACGTTTCCGTTTAATAATCGAAATGTGCGAGCTGATGTAGAAGATATGTATATCGACATGTGGGGAAGCGCAGGTACCGATTTTGAAATGGCCATCGGACTGGCCGATACAAATGGAAACAGGCTGGGCCAAAGTCCTTATTTCAATACCCAAAAAGACACCCTCATCCAGGGAATGCTTACCGTTCTGAACGACAGTTTTGGCGTCGATACGCTGGAATATAGTTTATCCATAATTTCCCGTTATGCGGCGAATAACAAGCCGAACATTCTTTTTGAACTGAAAAATTATACCCCCCAAACCCGCAGGACCACCCTTTTTGTTTACTCTGATTCGAGTGAGGTACACGCCTGGAATTCGGGACAGATTCTGAGTTGGGGGGAGGGAGGATTTGCGGCTGCATTTTGGGGACATACCAATGTTCCTGGTTTTACCAGTGGAAATTCGAATTATGTAGTGGGTGAAAATGGCGGGACAGGGAAACAGACCATTACCGTGGGCGCATACAACAGCAGCGTAAACATGACGGCCATTGATGGTACACCGATCTTTGGAGGCTGGGGAAACCGGTCGCCGTTCAGTTCCCGGGGTCCGACCGTTGACGGGCGTACAAAACCGGATATTTCTGCTCCCGGAGAAAATGTAATTTCAGCCTTTAACCGGCATGCATCGACCTCCTTTCGGATGAGTGATGTTCTGGATACCTTTGTTTGGAACGGACAAACGCAATTTTGGGGAGCCGCTTCGGGGACGTCAATGGCCTCTCCCAATGCAACAGGGATCATCGCTTTATTCCTGCAGGCAAACGATAGCCTTGACCCGAATATGGTCCTTGATGTTCTGCAAAATACCGCAATCGTCGATCCCGAAACCGGACTGGTGCCTAATAATGACTGGGGTTATGGAAAGATTGATGCCTACGAAGGGCTGCGTTATATTCTAAATTCTGTAGGCTTAAAGGAAATTGAACCCGAGACCTGGAAGCTCTTTCCTAATCCATCACAAGGGAATATCCATATTTGGGGATCAGCGCCTGATGCAGCATTTCGTGTTTATGATCTGCAGGGAAAAATGCTCAGCAGCGGACATCTGACTGACAACCAAACGCATCTCGACCTGAGTTCCGGGCTCTACATTTTGGTCATCGAAGAGCAGGGTTGGCAAAAGAGTTTCAGGCTAGAGGTAGTGGGAAAATAGTCCATGGATTTCGCCTAAATTTGGCGCCAAATTATGATGGAATTCAACCGCAGGGAACTGAGCGATGATGTGTTGCTCGACCTCTATGCCCGATTGCTCAAACCCCGTATGATCGAAGAACGTATGCTTATCCTGCTCCGCCAGGGCAAGGTGAGCAAGTGGTTTTCAGGTATCGGACAGGAGGCTATAGCCGTTTCTGTGGCTGCGGCCCTCGATGAGGACGAATACATCATGCCCCTGCACCGGAATCTTGGTGTTTTTACCGGGAGGGATATTCCTTTTTCCAAATTATTCGCCCAATGGCAGGGTAAAAAAGAGGGATTCAGCAAGGGAAGAGAGCGATCTTTTCACTTTGGTACGAACGAATACCATATCGTTGGGATGATCTCCCATTTGGGGGCCATGTTAGGTGTGGCCGACGGGATCGCGCTGGCACATAAACTCAAAGGAGAGAAAAAACTTTCCCTGGCTTTCAGTGGCGATGGAGGAGCCAGCGAAGGCGATTTCCACGAAGCCCTGAATACTGCTGCCGTATGGGAATTGCCCGTTATTTTTTTGGTTGAAAACAATGGCTACGGACTTTCTACCCCTTCGTCCGACCAGTTCCGTTGCAAGCAGTTTATTGACAAGGGAATCGGCTATGGAATGGAAGCCTATCAGGTTGATGGGAACAATATTTTGGAAGTCTATCATCTACTTAACACTTTGGCCCAATCTGTTAGGGAGAACCCACGTCCCATATTACTTGAATGTATGACTTTCCGCATGCGGGGCCATGAGGAAGCATCAGGCACCAAATATGTGCCTCAGGAATTGTTCGACGAATGGGGTAAAAAGGACCCGGTTGAAAATTACAGAAAATACCTGCAGGGCGCCGGGGTGTTGAGCGAAGAAAAGGAATTGGAAATTCGGTCGGCGATAAAAAGTGAGATCGAACGAGGCCTGGATGAGGTCTTTGAGCTGGCTGAAATCACCCCGGATCTGGAAGAAGAAATGGCTGACGTGTATATGCAGCATGAGGTCGAGGTGATCGAGCCTGCAACTGCAGCCACAAGCACCAAACGCCTGGTAGATGCCATAAGTGATGGCATGCGCCAGAGCATGGAAAGGTATCCGCAGTTGGTTCTGATGGGACAGGATATTGGAGATTATGGTGGTGTATTTAAGATCACCCAGGGATTTGTGGAACAGTTCGGAAGGGAGCGGGTACGAAATACTCCCTTGTGTGAGTCAGCTATCATCGGCGCGGCCTATGGATTGTCCATCAAAGGGCATAAGGCTATGGTAGAAATGCAGTTTGCCGATTTTGTGACCTGCGGGTTTAACCAGATCATCAATAACCTGGCAAAGTCGCATTACCGTTGGGGACAAGTTGCCGATGTAGTGGTGCGTATGCCAACGGGGGCGGGTGTGGGTGCCGGTCCCTTCCATAGCCAAAGCAATGAAGCCTGGTTTTTCCATACTCCCGGATTGAAGGTAGTTTATCCATCCACCCCGGAGGATGCAAAAGGCTTGTTATGCGCCGCATTTGAAGACCCGAATCCGGTATTGTTTTTTGAACACAAGGCACTGTACCGCTCTTTAGAAGGGGAAGTGCCGGATGATTATTATACAGTTCCGATTGGTAAGGCCCGCGTAGCCTTGTCGGGTGAGGATGTGAGCATCATCACGTATGGAATGGGTGTTCATTGGGCGATAAATTTGTGCAGGGAAAAGGGAATTTCGGCCGATATCATCGACCTGAGAACACTATTGCCCTGGGATATGGAAGCGGTATTGAATTCTGTTAAAAAAACCGGCCGGGTCCTGGTGCTTCATGAAGATAGTCTCACCGGAGGAATCGGCGCAGAAATAGCCGCCTGGATATCGGAGCATGCCTTTCAGTTCCTCGATGCACCGGTAAGGCGGGTAGGAGGATTGGATACTCCTGTTCCTTTCGCCATAAGCCTGGAACAGGCTTTTTTGCCCGTGCACAGGTTAGAACAAACCTTAGTCGATTTGTTGGCATTTTAAACTTTGCAGCGCCTCATCCCCCTTCGGAGGGGGATTGGCTTTGGGTAGCCTTAAGTGATGTCTCCAGGGTTGGGGATAGTGCTTTGATGGTGGAGCTTTTCTTCCCCTTGTGAGAGCAATTCAGAACAAACACTATCTTAGCGGGGTGAAGTCCTTATTAAAGAAACTCTTTCGTTTTTTGAGCCATGGAGTATGGACGGTTGATGAAAACAAACTGAACCGGACAAATCGCTATTTGGTTAAGCTTATTCGGATCATCATTCTTGCCTTTCAGGACTTCTCGCAAAAGAATCTGATCCTTCAGGCAAGCGCCCTCACCTTTTACACCCTGCTTTCTATCGTGCCTGTTGCCGCTATGGTTTTTGGGATGGCAAAAGGATTTGGTTTGGAACAACGCATGCGTGAAGAATTATTCCGCTCCTTTGAAAACCAACCTGAACTACTCGAACAACTTCTGGGATTTGTAAACAGCCTGCTTGCCAATACCCAGGGAGGACTAGTTGCTGTATTTGGTTTTATTGTGTTGTTATGGTCGGTGCTGCAAATGTTGAGCAGTGTCGAAGAAAGTTTCAATAGTATCTGGCAGATCACCACCAACAGAACCTGGGTGAGGAAATTCACAGACTATTTCAGCATTTTACTGATCGCTCCCATTTTTATTATCGTTGCCGGAAGTGCTACAATAATTATTACCTCCTTCATTACGGAATTTACGGAAGAATGGATCAGAATGGGCTTTCTAAAGGAGCTTTTTATTTTCGCGATCAATTTGATCCCGTATGTGTTAAATGCATTATTGTTCACATTGATCTACATAATAATTCCCAATACCAGGGTAAAATTCAAATCGGCGGTGGTGGCGGGGATGGTTGCGGGTTTCACCTTTCAGCTTTTCCAGTGGGGTTATATTGAATTTCAGGTCGGGGTAAGCAGAATGAATGCAATCTATGGAAGCTTTGCGTTTTTTCCCTTGTTTATCACTTTTTTGCAATTGAGTTGGATGATCGTTTTACTTGGAGCGGAGGTAAGTTACTCCTTGCAAAATATCCATCTTCATATTGATGAACGCCAGCACTTTATTCCTACCAACCGGCAAAAATTTATTCTGGCTCTCACCATTTTGGCCTTGTCGTGTAAACGATTTGAAAATGGCAAACCGGCCTATAGTGCACAGGAATTGAGTGAGCGTCTGGACGTGCCCTATAAGATGTTAAAGGAGTTTTGTATTGAATTATGTCGTGCCGGATTGTTAAGCGAACTCAAGTCGGTTGATAATTCTTTGGAAACACGTTATCAACCTGCGGTGGGTCCGGATAAGATCGACATGGTCTATGTTATGAGCCGCCTTGATGGTGTGAGTGTGATGCCGAAAGAAATCATCTTGCCGGATGATCTAAAATCCACCGAAAAGCTTGTCGATGACTTTTACACAAACAGTTCAAAGGCTAAGTACAATATGCCTATCCTCGAAATCTATCCTCAACTTTCTGAAGAAGCATTAAATCCTAGTACACCAGACTCTTAAATTCCATTACCGTGCCATCAGCATGACTCGCCTGGCGCAAAGTAACCCGCGCATCGCGACAACCATTTGGAACGATGGTTTCTACGATGATGCTGGAGCGTGAGTGTGGTCCAACAAGTCCCTGCATCTTATAAGAAGAAAACGGTTGAAAATCACGCATTTGCAAAGAATCATAAATGATTTCGCCCTTGTTGTCAACAAAGCTGATATGCCCCTTGACCGAACTTAAGGCTACTCCGGTTCGATTAATAACATCCATTTTCACCCATTGTCCGGAAATGGAAATGCGGGTAACTTTAAGTTCTACGAGAGGTCCGTTGGTTGAGGTAGGCATGGTTAGAATACTGTCATTTTGAGGTCCAGCGATCGGCTCTGTTTCCAGAAGGGCGACCTGGTCGGTGGTGGGGATACAAGAGGCAATTACAAAACACGCGGCAATAGCCCCGGCTAGTATGAGTAGGTTCATAGAATTAGGATTAGTGGATCAACAAAATGAAGATACAACAGCCTGAAATTCAATTCAACACATGACGTATAATTTGCATAAAATCAGCAAATCAATTACGCAAAAGAAAAATAATAGGGATGATTTTTACACAGGAAGATTTAACGTACCCTTCTCAGATAGGGACTTCCAGCCATTCCGTTTGGATTACACCCTGGTTTCCCTTCCGGGATCTGTATACCGAGTTTCTGGTAATGCTCGGTCCAGGAGGCCGGTATCTGGCCGGTTTTTTCGTCGGTAAAGGTCATTGGCTTCAGGTCAAAAATGCCATATGTAGAATACAAAGCATAAACGAATTCTGAACAATAGAAACCGTCATCTTCCATAATATAAGTTTCATTGTAAGGCTTTCCCAGAAGCACATTTGCCCGTTTCCAAATGATAGGAAGGTGTTTGCTCATGGAGTCGGGTAAGCGGTAAACATGCATTTGGCGAAGGGCGCCTTCGTCATCTGTTTGAAAAGCACGGATCGATTCCTTTACTACCCCTTTTTTCGGGGCTGAATGCCATACGAATGTGTCTGTACCCTCGATTTGAAGGAGGCCCTGGTGCGCATAATTCCGAATGGAATCGCCTTCAGTAACTGCATTGATGGCTTGTCCCAGCCCTTCATCAGAGGCAATAAGAAAAAGAAAATCCCCGTTTTTTAAAGCGGCATTATTTTTTTTACAGCCCAATAACAAAAGCCCGATAAGGAGCATGAATACGAGTCTCATCATCGGGCAAATGTAGGGGATTGGGGAGAATTCCTAAAACTGCAGCAGCGCACCGAATCCGGGATAGGGTTTTGCGGGTACCCCGGGAAGATAAGCGCCGGGTCCTGGAATAAATCCGGGGAAAAGACTGAAATCCGGGCCGGATTTTCTTGTGTCGGAAGTTTCTTTATGATTTCGAATAAAGTGCTGCGTAAGCAAGACATAAGTCGCCAAAGATCCGGTCATACTTCCGAACATGGTATAGTTTCTTTGTTTCTCTCTGGTATTTGCCAGAATGTAGCCGAATCCGCCGCCAAATAGCGCACCGGCCAGTTCTCCCAGGTTCAGATAGGTTCCCTGGCTGGAGGAAAAGTCGCTTTTTTGTGCCAGATGATGCCCCAATAAAATACCACCGGCACCACCGACCATGGAAGCTATAGAGAAGTTCTTCCTATTTTTAGGCCGGATCATGGTCATGGCTGCAAATGGAAGAAAGGCCCCGAGTTGGCCGCTGGCACGGAGCATCAATGCATCGCCTTTTGTATAGCTATTTGAATTGGCGATCAGCGCACCACCCGTTATTCCTACAATTGAGCCACCCAGGGTATACAAGCCTGTTTTCCGCTCATTTATTTCAGACATGGCCCCGTTTGCATGTGCCAGGGCCAATCCGAAGCCGATACCGAAGTCGCTGTAAGCACTGATGGTAGCGGTCTGGGCCTGGCTCATATTCTGCGAACGCGACCATAAATAGGCCCCTGTTCCTTCGAGAATACTACCTGCCATTCCATAGGCCAGGAAATAGTCTTTTTCCGTATGAGGCTGAACGATGCCTGCCAGGGCCATTCCATGAATGATCCCCCGCGTTTGTCCGTGAATGAACAACGATGCGTCAGCTTGGGTAACAGGTTGGTTTTTAGTAAGCAGAAAAGGAATAAAAAAGCTCCCGGCCGAGCTTAGCATATACGTGCCGATCGATGCCCTTTCGTTGTTAAAATTTCCAATTTCAGGAATTGCCCAGCCGTAATAAGCCAGACCCATTATGGTGCTGGATACCAGGAGTTTTGCCCTACCGCTCTGTTCGGTAGAATCGTGGGTGAGGATAGGAGCATTTTCAAATGTTTGAAGACTTTCCTGTGCACGCGTTGTGCCTGCACAAAAAATCAGGGATAGGGTTAAAAACATGATTTTCATAATGGTTCATTTTATTGATGGATTGCCATCAATTTTTATCCCGGATTTTATAAAAAGGCAGTCTATCCCCGTTTTTTGACAGTACCCTGACAAATGGATGATGGATTTGACATAAATCTGACAATGGAGATGTTCTTACTTGCCAAACAACGGTAACTTCCCTTTATCATCCTTGCAAATCCGGAAGGTTTATAAAAGGCCATTTCTGGGGAAATTGTACTCATTTCGTATAGGCTGGAAATTATAGGATGCAGCAATTTCAGGGTAGGTAGGTCAATGGCATCAGTCTTGGAGTAGTGTGACCATGAATCTAAAACGAATTTTTGGAGCAGTGCTTACCGTACTCGGAATCGCAGGGCTCATTTATGCTGCAGTACTGTTTGTAGCGACGAATAACCAGGGGCAGGAATTGAAATACCTGTTGAGTTATGGCATATTGGGTTTGATATTTTTTATATCGGGTATGGGCCTGATACGGAATACCCGCGACGAAGGATAAGCACCTTCGGACAAAGGGATGAAAAATTATTTTGGAAAGAGGAGAAAAGCGTTACTTTTGCACTCCCCAAAGTAGACTGCGTCACTTTGGGGCACGCCCTTTAGTTAGGACGTAGTGAAGGTGCGGTAGCTCAGTTGGTAGAGCAAAGGACTGAAAATCCTTGTGTCGCCGGTTCGATCCCGGCCCACACCACTTTTAACCGCCGAAGCTTCAGCGAAGGCGGTCGGTTATACCAAAAGGCCCCGAAAAGACGGGGCTTTTTGTTTTTATACAATCCGATTCGCTGCGGTTAGAAGAGGCTTTTTCACTTCCTGGTGAACCAGGATGGAATGGTCTGAGGCAATCACAGAAACATAGGGGAGGGTGGACACTTCTACACAACATTGGGTGATGCAGCCAAAATTCCCCATATTTGGTACCTCAATTCTTCGTTATGCTCGCACAAGGAATATTTGCAGTGATCCTGCTTTCGGCCATCCTCCTCTTTGTCCGGAACGTAGGGAAAATAAGAAGAAATATCCTCCTCGGAAGAGATGTCGACATGAGCGACCGCAAAGGGGATCGTTTTAAAACCATGCTTCGTGTGGCCTTCGGACAATCAAAAATGGGTACACGGCCTGTTCCGGCGTTTTTCCATTTGCTCATTTACGTGGGGTTTGTCCTGATCAATATTGAAGTATTGGAGATCTTTTTCGATGGACTAGCCGGCACGCATCGTGCCTTCCAACCGGTCCTGGGAAGCTTTTATACCTTTCTCCTGGGCTTTTTTGAAGTATTGGGCCTGTTTGTATTGATTGCCTGTGTGGCCTTTTTATACCGGCGCCATGTTCAGCGGGTTGGACGACTGACCATGCCCGAATTGAAAGGCTGGCCGCAGAAAGATGCCACGACCATTCTGGTAATCGAAATTGTACTGATGGTTGCTTTATTCGTGATGAATGCAGCCGATCGCTCCTTTCAGCTTTCTACAGCCGGCACCATGCCGGTGAGTTCCTTCATCGCGCCCTTCTTCGATAATACCGGTGATGCAACGCTGAGTCTTATTGAACGTGGTGCCTGGTGGTTCCATATTTTGGGTATCCTTGCCTTCCTCAATTATTTACCTTACTCCAAACATTTCCATATCATCCTGGCCTTTCCAAGTACCTGGTATTCACGCCTTGAACCCAAAGGTTCATTTGCCAATCTGGAAACCGTAACCACGGAAGTACAATTGATGATGGACCCTGCGGCTGCCGTACCTGATGGCTATGAACCCCCAACCAGCTTTGGTGCAAAGGATGTTCAGGACCTGAGCTGGAAAAACCTGATGGAAGCTTATTCCTGCACAGAATGCGGACGATGCACGGCTGTTTGTCCGGCAAACATCACCGGCAAACTCCTCTCACCGCGTAAGGTAATGATGGACACGCGCGACCGTGTTGAGGAAGTAGGAAAGAACATGGACGCCAACCAAGGTGTTTTTGTGGATGATGGAAAAAACCTCCATAACCTGATCAGCAAGGAAGAGCTCTGGGCCTGCACTACCTGCAATGCCTGCGCAGAGGCCTGCCCTATCAATATCAACCCTATGGAGATTATCTTTCAAATGCGCCAATACCTGGTGATGGAAAAATCTGAGGCTCCGGGAGAACTGAATAATATGTTCAATAACCTTGAAAACAATGGCGCACCCTGGCAGTTTTCTCCCGCCGACAGGGCCAATTGGACCCGGGAATCATGAGGATTAAAAGGCCGTTCCATCCATTCAGAAGGTCAATTTAGCCATTGAGCCTTATTTATTGACAAAAAGGTGCGTAAACTACTGATTTTCACCTAGCTGACAACCGTGATTTTTAAGTTCCCCATTTACCATTCCGGATTATTTGGTATAAATTGAAAACGAATTCTCTGCACCTATGGTAATGGACGTAAACTACAAGGAGTGTCATCCCGCCCGAATATTGGTGGTCGACGACCATCAGGTATTGATCGATGGCCTGAAGCTCCTTCTCAGAAAAGAACAAACTGTCAGCTTCCAGTATGAAGCCAACAGCGCTGAATCTGCATTAGAGTTGTTGAACCGACATCATGCGGATATCGACATTATTCTCACCGACATCTCTATGAGCGGAATGACCGGCCTCGACCTGATCCGTGAAACCAAAAAAAGATACCCCCGAATTAAAGTGCTTGTACTCAGTATGTACAAAGACCCGGAAACGGTGAGCGAAATTCTGGCTTCAGAAGCAGAAGGGTATCTTCTCAAAAATTCAGGAAAGGCCGAGTTGCTCGATGCCATCCGAAAGATCTGTCAGGGGGGTAATTATTACAGTACCGACGTGATCTCCAGCTTTATGAAACATCGCACCGATGAGGAGAAAAAGTTCAAAAAGGACATCAAAGAACTATTGACCACCCGCGAAGTGGAGATTGTTCAACTTATCTGCGAGGAACTCACTACAGCAGAAATAGCCGAACGCCTGTTTATTAGTCCGCGTACGGTCGATACGCACCGGAAACATATCCTCGAAAAAACGGAGAGCAAATCGGTGGTCAGCCTCATCAAACTGGCCTATGAATACAACCTCATATCCGTTGCTATTTAGGGGTTTAGGATTTTTACGGACAGACCGTACGTATCATCAGGTATCCAAAAATCACCGATTCTAGTGATTCATAGCCGATAAGCAGCCTCTAGTTTTGTTCATAGCAAGTTATCCCTTGACCTATGAAAAAAATGTATCTGCTTATCGTTGCCCTTTTATTCTGCAGCAACCTTGTACTTGCTCAGAACGGCGACGCTTATTTAGCAAAAGACGATTATCAGGGCGCCATTCGGGCCTATCGCAGTGAAGTTCAAAACAACCCGGCAGCGTATTTTAACATGGCCAGAGCCTATTTCGCTATGCAGGATTTTGATGCAGCCATACTCGCTCTGGAAAGCTGGAAGTCGAAAGATCCGAAATGCGACCATACCAAGGCTGATAAATGGCTGGAACTTTTGCGCCGCGACGATCAACCCGTGAAGATCGAAAACATGGGTTCAACGATCAATACTTCCGAGGATCAATACGTACCGCGGGTTTCGGCAGATGGAAAAACACTTTATTTCCTTTCCGATGAACGTAGCGGGGGAATGGGTGGAGAAGACATCTGGTACTGTGAACGTCAATCGGATGGCTCCTGGGGTGTGCCCAAAAACTTCTATTCCATGAACACGACCTCGAACGAGGGGATACTGGCAATTTCTCCGGATGGAAATGTGGCCATCGTTTTTGGGAACTACAAAGGATCTTTTGGAAGTGGTGACCTCTTCTATTCTGTAAAAACAGAAAATGGATGGAGTTTCCCCTGTAACCTCGGAGGTACCATCAATACAAAAAATTGGGAATCCCTGGCTGCGCTTGGTCCCGATGGAAAAACACTGATCTACTCAACCAGCCGCGAGGGGGGAAAAGGGAATTCGGATCTGTGGGTGAGCCAGTTAACGGAAACGGGATGGACCACGCCAAAAAACCTGGGCGCTGCCATCAATACCGGAGAAGATGAAAAATGGCCCTTTATCGCTGCCGATGGAAAAACCATGTATTTCAGCTCAAACGGTCATTTTGGTTTTGGTGGCTCCGACCTTTTTATGGTGAAGCGCCTCGACGATAGCTGGACAAACTGGTCGGAACCTGTGAATTTGGGCCCTTATATCAATAGCATAAAAGACGATAAAGACTTTTCCGTATCCGGTTCGGGTATCAATGGCTTTGTTACCCGCTCGGGCTCACCGGATGGCTATGGTGCCAACGACATTTACCAGTTTTATGTTCCGGTACAATTCCGCCCTGAACAGGTATTTAACGTATTCGGCCGTGTAAGCGACGAAAACGATTCAAATGCCTGGGTGAATATTCGCTATTTTGATATGGACGATGGAGCTGAAGTAAATAAAACCACCACCGACGCTGCCGATGGCATGTATACCGTGGCCTTGCAAAAAGGTAAAAAATACCAGGTGGTGATCGACATGAAAGGCTACTTGTATTTTTCTTCCATCCTTGACCTGAGCGACCCGAATTTGCTCAGAAAAAAGGAACCTTTTTATGAGAAACTAAAATTTAAACAGGATGAAGTGAACCGGCTTCAGACTGAACTCGACCGCCAGAATGCCGAGTTAAAAGCGGCTTTACAATCGGGTTCGGAGAATATTGAAGAAATGTTCGAGGCCATTGAGGCGAATATGAAACGTTACCGAAAGGCGCTCGATGACCTGGAGAATGTGATGGCTGAAGCCAAATACCAATGGTTGGAAGAAGAAGGCCAGAGTCTCAACCTGCGTCAGGATTATAAAGTACAAACGGCCAGGATAGGTGCGAAGTTCGAGCTTAAAAATATATTCTTCGAGTTTGGAAAAGCAACGCTCACCAAAGAGTCGGAAAAGGAACTCGACAAGCTTTATGAGATCATGGCAAAAAGCGAGATCGTGATCGAGTTGGGAGGACATAGCGATAGCATCGGTTCGGAAGAAGCAAATGAAAAATTATCGCAGGATCGCGTGAACAGTGTAAAAAGCTACCTGGTCAATAAAGGTATCAATACCCAACGTATTCAGGCTGTTGGTTATGGAGAAACCCAGCCTGTCGCCAGCAACCATAATGAAGAAGGTCGTGCCCTGAACCGCAGGGTGGAGGTTAAGATCCTGAAACTTCAAATGGACCGTGAAGGTGGAGAAGTGGTAACCGACGACGACAAAAAGAAGAAAAAAGAACCGAAAGAAGAAGTGGTTCCGGTTGAAGTGGCCGAAAAGGGAAATATGCTCGATCTCCTGCAAAAAGCAGCGAAAAACGGGGGCTTGCCTTCAGGATCTGACTGCAACAAAGAGGTGCAATATGGTTCCAACCCGAACTATAAACCAACCCCTACCAAGAAAAAATACAACTATGGAGGAAATGGAGGCATTTCCTGGAATTTCGGTGACGTAGATAAAGGCAATTTTATTCTTAAATCCTTTAATGTCAGCGTGATCAATTGGGGATACAAGCCCCTGGATCAGAAATCGCTGGGGGCCGAAGTTTCTTTTGTAACTAAAAAATTAAAAGAGCACCACTTCCAATACTATTTCGCGAACCCCGATTCAGTATCCCTGGGTATTGGTTATGATTATTTGAGAAACTGGCAGATAAAATCCACGCCGATCCTGTTCTGTTATGGCTTTGAAAGCAAACTGTTTCTGGGAAAAGTCCTGACGATGACAGAAGAAAAGCTTTTCGGACATGTGGCGATTCCGTTCGGTATTCGGTATATGATGCAGCCGAAAGGTGTGGTTGTTGCGCCTGAACTATTTTATAATCTGTCGCTTTGGACTTCTAAACGGTCGGATGATAATGGTGCTTTTGAAGAAGGGGCTTCTTATCTTCGACTTGGAGTAAATGCGCGGTGGAAACTTGTACATGCGGGCGTTCATCTTAATGCTGGTCAAACAACAAGTTTCTTAGGCTTCAGGGCGGGTGTTTCTTTCTAAACAGAGCAAAGATGAAAGGAGAAATATTTATTAAACCGACCCTCACCCGTAGGGAGGAAGAGATCTTAAGACTGATTTCCCAGGAGTATACTTCGAACGAAATTGCGCGCTTATTGGAGATCAGTGTGCGTACCGTGGAAACACACCGCAAAAACCTGCTGATCAAAACGAGCTCGAATTCCGTGGTTGGCTTGCTCAAGTATGCGATCCAACAAGGATGGGTTCCCGGATTTTACAGAAATACAAAACTGTAAAAATCAACAACCGATATATGCTTAAAAACCGGCCTTGTGCCGGTTTTTTTGTTTAGTGCCTGTCAAAGGCTAATTTGCAGGCGAATTAACCTTTACTCATGCAAATTCATATCCCCACAATGGCCGAAATGGCCGCCAATGGCGAACAGCCCGAAGTGCTTTTTTGGGTAGGATGTGCCGGAAGTTTTGATGAACGGGCACAGAAAATTACCCGTGCCTTCGTAAAGCTGCTCCACGCTGCTGAGGTGAAATTTGCGATCCTTGGAACGGAAGAATCCTGCACGGGCGACCCGGCAAAACGAGCAGGAAATGAGTTCCTTTTTCAAATGCAGGCCATGGCCAATATAGCTACCCTGAATGCCTACCAGGTCAGTAAGATCGTAACGGCTTGTCCGCATTGTTTCAATACCCTGAAAAACGAATACCCGGAATTGGGCGGAAGCTACGAAGTTGTCCACCATACCCAATTTTTGAATGATCTTTTGAATGACGGTCGACTTTCAATCGAAGGGGGTGCCTTTAAAGGAAAAAAGATCACCTACCACGATTCCTGTTACCTCGGGCGTGCCAATGGTGTATATGAGGCGCCACGTGAGCTCATTGAAAAACTGGATGCCGAACTGGTGGAAATGAAACGCTGCAAAACCAACGGTCTCTGTTGTGGTGCAGGAGGAGCACAAATGTTCAAGGAAGCGGAAAAGGGAAATAAGGAAGTCAATATTGAACGTACCGAAGAAGCTCTGGAAACCGGTGCTAAAATTGTTGCTTCAGCTTGTCCTTTTTGTATGACCATGATGAGCGACGGTGTTAAACATCAGGAGAAAGAAGGCGATGTTCAGGTACTCGATATTGCCGAATTGATCGCCCAGGCGAAAGACCTTTAAGGCAATACGGTGACTGTTCCGGAATAGCGGTAAACTTTGTCGTAAACGCTTACCACCTCAACCAAATAGAGGTATACATCCTGCTGAACAGGAACTCCTTTGTATTTTCCATCCCAGCTTCGGTTGACGTCTTCTGAATAAAAAACTTCTTCGCCCCAACGGTTAAAAACACGGATACGAATGCTTTTGTAATTTCCGGCTACAACTACGAACTGTTCATTAATAAGCATGTCTTGTCCGTTTGGCGTAAAGGCATTGGGAATAAAAACACTCAATTCAGGAATGATCAAAAGTACCCTGCTGGCGGTATCCCAACAGTCATCCATAGTGCGAACCAGGAGATGCACCCGGTATGAAACGGAGTCGTTATCGGATAAAATGGGGTATTCATAATAGGGATCCACGGCATTTGAACTGCCATTATCCGGGTCGCCAAATTGCCATTCCCAATAGTTGATAACCCCATCGCCTTCAACAGTTGACCGGTCTCTGAACTGAATGCCGGGGAAATTCACGTTGGTAACCCATTTATCTGCATCAGGTATGGCACGAGGTTTTGGAAAAACTTCAATGTTCACGGTTTCCGCTTCGGCGTAACAAGCCCCTTCACTTATATCCGTAAGCACGCGGAGGCTTACAGGATAGGTGCCGTACTTGTTATACCGATGTTTTATTCCTAAAAACAGGTCAATTCCGGTAGTATCCTGACCTTCCCCATAATTCCAGGTATAACGGCTGTTGGCAGGGATGGTCCCCTGTACCTCGAAGTCGACATCCAATGGCTCACAGCCGGATAGCTGTTGGGCTACAATGACAGGCAAAGGCAAGGTAATTACTCTGACTTGTTTGCTTATCTGTTTTTCCGGACATGCCGACCCCTGGCGTGTGATGACCTGTATCGTTACATTTCCGTTACTCAGATCGGAGGTTCCCGGGGCATAAGAACTCACAGCCAGGTCGCTGAATGCCGCTCCTCCATCAAATACCCCGTCGCCTGAACCCGTCCAGCGAACCCCTGAGGCATCGCTAAATGTGGAATGGAGAGCAAGCTTTTCTCCTTCACACACGTCGTTCGGTATGGTAGCGCTAAGCTCAGGAGGGATTTCCAGATAAATTTGGCCCTGTATCGAATTTTTACATCCGTTGGCTGCCTGAAAATTATAACCGATTGCATGCCAGCCTTTCCCCGCCACAACCATATCCATAAACGAACCGTTGATGCCGGTGCCTGTCCAGCTGCTGCCCGTTCCCACCGGCGTAACAAGCGTTTTCAGGTCCAGGGTTCCGGCATCCATACAAAAAGAGTCAACTGGGAAATAAAGTTGGGGAAGAGGTTTGATCGTTAGCAATACAGAGTCAGTGGTGGTACAGGTATTTAATGAACGGGTATAATAAAACCACAACTGGTCACCGGTATATTGTTTATCCATACCGATCGATGCAGGTAAAAAGCCGGAAGGTGCCTGAATGATAACGGAAGAAGTCCAGATTCCACCTCCCGGTGTGGCCCCGCTTGCCGTATTAAGGTCAAAAAGCGGGTCATTAAAACAAACAGGGGTGAATGTGCCGGCTTCTGCCAACGGGATAGGCTTCACAATGAGCGTGGCGGTATCGAAATTCGCACAGCCATTTGTGTTGTATTCCAAGCGTAAAACCAGCTTGTAGGTGCCTGCCGGTACGTTTGTATTCAGGCGTAATTTGGTGTTTAACGGATCCGACTTGTCTAAATTGGCAGCAATGGACGGATTTCCATTTGCTTCGTACCAGTCAACCTTGAGACCGGTATAGTTGGCGGGAGCTAATTTATAAGTATTCAGAAGCAGCTCCTTTTCATTCGCACACACGATCTGGGTGTCGAGGAGTTGAAGTGCCGGTGCCTGTTTAACCTGAATGGTGATGTTTTTTCGTGTCTTACAGCCCAAAACATCAGTCACTTCATAGCTTAAAACATGGTTTCCGGATCCTGCCAGAGCCGGGTAAAACATGCCATTATTCACTGATGAAGGCGAGGATGTGCTTGTCCATACCCCATCAAAGGCGGTTGGGAATTGAACTGAGGTAATGAGCGACACGGCAGCGTCATTCGGACAATAAGGTCCCAAAGGTGCCAACTGATTATATGGGGCGGGATCCATCGCAACTAAAACCGTGTCGAGGTAAGCGCATTGCAGGGTATCGAATGCCTTTAGTCCTCTAACAATGAAGCCTTTATTCTGGGTAACGATATAGGTCAGGCTGTCGGTATTCCCTATCGACGCGGGCAATGGATTAAGACTAAACCCGCTTTGATTGTACCAGCGGTATGAGTCGGCCCCGGAGGCGCCAAGTTTTAGGGTATCCCCTTCACAAGCCCGCAGATCCGGGCCCGCGGTAAGGGCCATACTTGCCAGTTGATGAAAGAGGGTATCGTAATTTTTACAACCCAAAGAATCCGTAACACGAACCCAATAGCTAAAATTTTTATCAGCCAGCAAAGTTCTGGCAGTATCTCCGGTGACCCAATAATAGCTCAATGTCATCGAATCATTTCCTGCGTCCAATAAAGAATTATCGCCTTTGCAAACCCGCAGGTCGTTTCCCAGATCAACCGGAGGAGGAAGTGCATAGCTGACCCGGACCGTATCCCAATTTTTACACTCCGAGGCATCCGTCACCTGAATTACATAACGGGTAGTCGTATCCGGAACCACCGTTATATCTTCATTGGTTTCTATAGGCCCGTAAGGGGTTGTGTCTGTCATTTGGGTCCAGATATGGGAGTAAGGTGCCGTTCCGTCCCAGGTCCGTCCGTCTATCCATAAAGAACCACCGGCACAAACAAAAGTATCGGAGGGTATATCCACGCGCACAAAGTCAGCTACGGTAAAGGTATCCGAAGCCACCTCAAAACAAGGAGTACCCGTTCGAAACAATAGGGTGGCCGTATATTTACCCGGCTGTAAAAATGCCGTATCGTATTCCATGTTGTTTGCACTTCCGAAAACGGGTTTGTTGTTTGCATCACGGATCGACCAGTTTGCCACAAACCCGGGGTAGGTCTTATATGGAACATAGTGGAGTGCCACCTTTCCGCAGTTCAATACCTGGGTAGTGATGGTCGCTTTCGGGGTTTCACGGACAAAAATGCTGAACGAACGAATACTTTGTCCGGTAACCGGGCAGGCATTATCCTTTGCAGCAATAGTGAAGGTGTATGGAATATTGCTGATGTCGCTTTCTTTCGGCGTCCAACAGACTTCCCCTTTTGCGTGTTTCACAGCTCCGTTGTTATTGGTGAAAGTCGCCCCTTTAATCCCCTTGTTCCAGCTGATTCGCACCGTGTCATTGGTATTGGCATCATCGGTCACCACATCGACACAAATTTTTTGGCCGGTACAGGCATTGAAGGTATAGGGAGGGTCGATTTCAGGAACGGCATTATTCGGACAATTGATCACGATAAACTGCATGTCGCGCCGCATTTCACCAACTTTGACCCAGGCACCACCTACCTTTCTCCATTCCGTTACTTTGATTACGATTACCGCAATCTGGTTTGCCTGAGTGGGCCGGAAAGTAAGGTCGCCACTCACAGGATCAACATGAAACCCGGAAGGATGTGTACCATTGGCATTGGGAAAGCCTAAAAAAGTGAGGGGTTTGGTATAACTGAAACTTCCGTAATACGTTGCCTGGTTCGTTTTTGAACGCATGGCCGGAGCCAGTTCAAAAGATAGGCTGTCGCCATCCAGACTGTCTAATGCTCCGTTATTAAAGGCAAAATCCTGTCCGGCACAAATGATCCCCACCGGATCATTGGTAAAAATGGGACTTGAATTGCAGGGGGTAACACAGCGGTCGAGCTCTACATAGGTATAAAAAAGATCCGTATTGCAACAGGTGGTGGTGGCTGTATTCCGTGTTGAATTTCCGATATAGCCGATATGGAAATTGCAACAGCTTGTATTTCCAAGATAAACGATGGCTTTAAAGGTTAGTTTTTCTATTCCGTATGGAAAGGAACAGGAACTATTGGACGTATTTGAATTGCAGGTGGAATTGCATTTTGTACAATATCCATCACATACCGGGGTAATATCCACACAGGATACCAATGTGGGGGATATGGTTTGTTGGGTATAGGTGCATCCAATGGCTGATACGAAAAGATTATAGGTGTTGGCCGGGATCGTCCAGTTGGCGTTGCAGTCTTTATAAACGATGGTTGTAAACTCAAAACTGTCGTTGCCCAGACAGCGATAAGTCATGTCAGCACCCATAATATCGCTGGCAACCGCTTTGTTGGCGGGAGCTAACGCGATAAGGAGCGTTAAAATCATACATGACTTCAGGTATCTCAACATAAGTTGGGCAGTATCTATCAAAGTTAGTAAACAATCAACGAATGGAACGAATACTTTAGATGAATCTCTATCTTTGAAATCATGGAAGAACTTGCTTTTCATCCCCGCTCACGGGTTTGGGTTTATACCACTTCCCGAACCTTTACTGACGAAGAAGTTGACCGTTTGAAAGGAAAACTCGACCAGTTTTGCCGAAGCTGGACGGCCCATGACCAGAAGCTGATGGCTGGCGGACATGTTCTCCATAACCGGCTTCTTGTGCTTTTTGTTGATGAAACACGGGCCGGGGCAAGCGGTTGTTCGATCGATGCATCTGCCAGATTTCTGCGGGAAACAGGAAAAGAATTAGACTGCGACTTTTTTGTGCGGAATTTAGTGGCTGTTAAGCGCAACGGAAGCTGGGAATGGATGGATTTTAAATCAATCCCTGAATTGCTCGAGTCGGGGAAGATCAGTGCTGATACCACGATTATCGACACTTCAATAAGCGAACTTGAGGAGCTTAATTCCTGGGAAAAGCCTTTAAAAGAAACCTGGCTTAAACGCTATTTAAAAGAACCGGCACTTTGACTTTAAAGCGGCTTCTTGTATGGATACCCTGGGGGATCGCTTTATTTTATTTCCTCCTTTCCATGTCGCTTCCTTTTTGGGGCGACAGTATTGCCAGCGTATCCAAGGCGGCGGTGCGAATCTATGAAGAAGGGCTCCACCGTCCGTGGAACTATCCAACAGCCGATCCGGGGCATCCTACCTTGTTTCCCTGGCTCATTGCCCTGTGCTGGACCCTTTTCGGCAAAACACTCTGGATGGCCCATGCTCTTATTGCTTTGGGGGTAGGTGCCTTACTTCGCTTGATCGGCCAGTTCGTTCAGCTTTATGATGAAAAATGGCAGTTTGCGGCCTATGCGCTTCTTTTTGTGTCCCCATTGTTGGTATCGCAGGCTGTGGAAATATCCCTGGCACTACCGCTGACACTGGCTTTTTTTGCTGCTGTCAGGGCATTAAAAAAGGGCAAGACGCTCTTTTGGGTTCTGTGTATGATTGCACTTTCTCTTTTGCATTTACAGGGTATGCTCCTTTTGGCGGCACTTGGCCTTTATGATATTTTTCGTTCCTGGCCATTGAAAAAAGCCTGGTGGAAAAGGTTCCCGCTGTATTTGATCCCATTATGTACGTTCGCGCTCTGGGCCTGGTTTCATTATCAGGAATTTGGCTGGGCCCTGATCACCCCTAACTTCGGCCAACGCGGTGCACCTGATCCGGGTGCCATTTTGTATAATTTGGGAATAGGCACCTGGCGATTGTTGGACCTGGGCTATTTTATTTTGTTCATCCCTGTATTTTTTGCCTTTTTGAAAATACTTCTAAAGGGCCGGCCCGGAGATCTGGACAGGCTTTTTTTGGCCGTCTTTTTAATTCTTTGTCTGTTTATTCCGGTCATTTTTCCATACCCACCCAATCACAGGTATATTTTTCCGGTTTATCTGCTTATGGTGCCCCTTTTTATCCGCTGGCTTCAGAATAAATCGCGAACATTCCGGTCGGTATGGTTGTCGCTGGCCTTTTTGATCCTGCTCAGCGGAAATATCTGGTACTATCCGGGCAAATGCCTGGGGGATCAAAATCTGGTCTTTCTTTCGTATGCTGATATTGAATCGGAAATGATGGAAGTACTCCCGGAAGGAACCACCCTCTATTCTTTCGCTCCCTTAAACAACCCGTCGAAGTTTACGTATTTAACAGAATCCCGGAAGATTCGTTATGAAGATCTGTATGAGCATGACTTTGCTGAGTTGGATTGGATCGTAGAAAGCAATGTCAACTGTGAATTTACCTCAGAAATGCGGGATACATTGAGGGATCAGTTTGTCCCCCGTGTTTTTGAATCCTACGGAGTTTATGTCAATGTATGGATGAATAAACGCCTGCTCGAACATTATCCCGATTTTGCCGATAAGGAACATCAACCGGGGCCGGCAGAGCAGTTTATTCGATCCATGAAGGAAAAGCTACAGCGTTAAAGGCTGTATTTTTGATAAAAGCGCCACCAGCGGTCGGGCAATTCTTCACTGGCCGCCATCAGGTAATCTTCATAATCACAGGGTATGATATAGGGCCGGGTATTCAACTTACCACTTTTGGGATGTGGGATTTCCATCCACCATCTGTCGCTGGCCTGGCTTTTATAGAAGATAAGTTCGTGGGTGTTTTTTAATGCCATCCTGTATTTTAAAAACTGATCCGGTTTGTCAAGCGGGTCTTCATTGCGCCTTAAAGGAAATCCTTCCAGAAAATGCCAGAGCATCTGGGCCACTTGTCGGGCACTTACTCCCTGTTTATCGAAGACCGGGCTAAAGTTATAGAAGCCCACACTCGAACAGCGGTCAGACATGCCCGCATAACGAGCCAGCTGACAAGCATCTTCATTTAACAGGCCATTGGGAGAGGCATCGAAGGTGCCGGGGAACTCACTGGCCCGAATAGCTCCGCAATCGAAAATGGCCAGGTGGGCACTTCGAAGGCAGGGTTCGGCGATCCCTAATCGTCCACGTAAGGTTCCAAGGCGAACAGGGTCAAAAAACAGGCGTTCCATCGCATCGAGCGACTCCTGTTCGGTCAGGTAAGTCTGGTAGGCCAGGGTAGTGAGGTTGAAAAGAGAGCTGCTCTCATCCAATACGATCCTATTCATCCAGCTTCCTTCCCTCAGGTTGATCTGCCGGCCACAATACACCAATTCAATAGAGGCACTTCGGTTTTTTAGCGCATGGTATTGCAGACTGGCCAGTTTTTCATCTCCTCCCAAAACAACAGCACAAATATCCAGGGCACTCAGTTCGTGTAAAACCGTTTGTACGGCAAAAAGCGTATCCTCCAGGGTGTCGCCCGCATCCACATTACCAAGATCGACCACGTTCAGCCAGGATTTAGGTTTCATAAGCCGGTAAAACTCCCTGCGGCAGGCATCAGCCCCCTGGGAAGCGCCAACATTAAGTCCGTCGAGACGCTGGTCATTGACTCCGAAGAGGGCCACCTTTACTCCACTGAGATCCGGAAATTGCTTGGTATGGATGGAAATATGATTCGCCAAACTTCCCGGAAGCTGGTCGGATGAAAATAGGGTGTCGGGGTTAAGGGGGTGTAAGAATGACTCAAGCATGGCCAAAATTATCTTTTTTCGCTTACTATTGAATTGCCTAATTTGCCGACCCATGATACTTCTGACCGGTGCAACAGGATTTTTAGGGGCACATACCTGTGCAAGCCTCCTTCAAAAAGGTTATGCGGTGCGGGCATGCAGGAGGGAAAACAGTAGCCTCGGGGAGTTTGAATCGATCTTCAAATACCGCTTTGGGGAGGAATGGAAAAAATTTGCCGATAAAGTCGACTGGATAGAGGCGGATATCCATGACTACGATAAAATGGCAGATGCCATGGAAGGCTTAGAGGCTGTATTTCATATTGCAGCAGTGGTGAGCTTTTGGCCCAAACGCCGGGAGGAACTTTATTATACCAATGTAGAAGGCACTGCCAATATGATTAATGTGGCTCTGGCAAAGGGAGTTCCCTGGTTTATCCATGCGAGTTCTATTGCAGCCATAGGTCGCGACGAAAAACATCCGGTAATCACCGAAGAAAATGAGTGGATAAATTCCGAACTCAATTCCCAATACGCTATTAGCAAAAATCTCGCAGAAAGGGAAGTTTGGCGGGGAAGGGAAGAAGGGTTAAAGGCATCCATGGTCAATCCGGGGGTCATACTCGGAGAGGGTGACTGGAACAAAGGAAGTTGCCGGCTTTTAAAGAAGGTCATGACCGGGATGCCCTATTACACCGATGGACAAAATGGATACGTGGATGTATTGGATGTAGCAGAGGCCATGATACGGCTATACGATAAAAAAATTGATGGAGAACGTGTTCTGCTGGTAGGTGAAAATCTGTCGCCAAAGGCCTTTATTTCCCAGGCGGCAGAATATTTCGGGCAGAAACCACCCTATATCAGAGCAAGACCCTGGATGGGAGAGATCGCCTGGCGTCTTGTAGCGTTGCTCAGTTTTATTACTGGTAAAGAACCGCTCCTGACCAAAGAAACGGCAAAAACAGGCACCCATCATTTTACCTATTCTTCGCAGAAGGCAACAGACCTGCTGGGTATACGATTCACGCCTTTGAGCGAAACGTTACGCCGGGTAAAACGTTTTATTTGATCTGAATTTCCTTTTTTATTCCACCAGGTAAGGTGATTTCGGCTTTATTGTCGCAGGCGCCGTTATTGTCAGGGTCAAAATCGATCATCATGGCCGAACTTGCGCCATCATTTTTCAGTTCAATTTTGCCTATGATGAAGGTATTGGCACAACCGTCCTCAACACGTTTAACCAGGGTTTTTGTGATCTCGATGGTAAAAGGCTCATTATCGCGGTTAATGCCACTTCCGTTTCCTGTAATTTCGAATTCGTCACCCAAGGTTCCAATATCTCCACTACCAACAGTGCGGGTAATCTCCTTTGAAGAAGATAATGTTACCGTTCCTTCGGGAGTAATAACCTGCGCATTTACAATTTCCAGTTTTACCGTTTCAGAAGCACTCCGGGTAGCCGTCATGGTTCCGAGCACCTTGTTCATGATGCTTCCGGTACCCACATAATAAGCGTTTGAGTTTGGGAAATTCGCGGTAGCCACGCAACCAATTTGAGAATAAGGGCTTGAAACGGAGATCTCTACACGTCCGGCCCTGAATTTTCCATCCGGACAAAGCAAACCGTTAACGGGAGCGTTTTCATTATACGGGCCAAAGTCAATATAAAAAGCAACGCCATTTCCGTCCGTAAAGGAGGAGTCGGTAAAAACAACCTGAGCGCCATTGGGCAATAAGGAGGAGCCATTTTTTAATACACGCCCATCCGTGGACGAAACATCGTCCATCACATCAAAAGCGCTGGAAATAGCTGTTTCAGCAGCTGCAATATCTTCAGCGGATGTAGAAGTTTCACTAATATCGTCGAGGGCTTTTTCGCAAGAGGCAAAGGAAAAAAGCAAAACAACCACGACAGGCAGCGCCATTGGTTTTACGAACTTTATCATGATTACAGGTTTTGGGTGTTTACTGCAAATTTGCAACCAATTTTCGAAAAAAAGTATAACCTTTTTATGTCTTCCCCCACAGCCTGCGCCACCAGCCTTTAAAACCTCCTCCGCCCATATTGTCTTTGTGCATGGTGCGGTAAATAGGTTTACTTTTGAGCTCTTCCAGGTTCTTTTTTTCACGCGCTGCGAGTTCCTGGTCCATATAACGGCATTGCTCCTTGTTCTTACATACATAAAGATTCAATTCCGTATCCAGCACAAACTGCATCCCCGATATGGTCAGAAGGGTATCTGCCCTTCCATCGCTAAAATTCCAATCCCCCACTCCGGTATGAAAAGAGCCTCCTGTAAGGTAAGCCAGATTGATATACTGTGGATTTACAGTCCAGTCGCCATCAGCGAGGATCACACGAACCGGGTGTTTGATCTGGTCCCAAAGGTCGAAATCACGGATCACAGAATTATCTGCTACCAGGATCAGATCCTTGAAATCAGTATAATATTCCATGGATTTGGTAATGGCTTCCACATCGTTCTCCGGCATTTCGCCACCCAGTCCTTTTCGCATGGCCATATTAAAAACCCGGACTACTTTGTTCATATTATCCGAACTCCCAAAATAGATTCCACCGGTTTCTCCGAGCTTTTTCTCATACTCCCATTTCGCGTCTCCATCATTAAAAAAGGCGAAATAACGAAGTCCGGAGCTGTCGATATAGTCAAGATGCCAGGCCATACATTGGGCCGAATACTGGTACATGCTGCTTGTCCAGTCGATCACTACCAGAGCATTATCCCAGTGTTTGTTGCGGTTAAATGCCTTGTATACACTTGAGTCAAGCATTCCTCCGGCATTTTTCATGTAGCGGTTTACCCTGCTTTTCACCCCGCTGTAATCAACCGGAGCACCCGCAGCTATTTCAGCTTTGATCTTTTGCTCCCTTTCTTTGCTTTCCTTGGCGGTCAGTTTCCGGTGTTTGATCAAAAAGCCATGGAAGAGCTTTTTCGCCTCATCCTCGGTTTTGCATTCTGTTTCAAGCACCAGATTATACAGGATGGACATATCATTGAGCTCCGGATCGATATCAAAAAGCGTTTTCAGTCGGTTGGCAAGCAGTTCATAATAATTCGTTTGCCAGAAATTAAAATCTGCCGGATATTTACTGAAAACCAGCGATACCTCGAGTGCTTTTACCCCTTCTTTGGTCTGGTACCAGGGTTCGGCATTGGGGATTTCGAATTTCGCGTAACCGTTTTCTAATGCAACAACGTTTTTAAGTCCGGCCGGATTCACACGTTTGGTGATCTGGATCTTAAAAAGTTTTTCAAGCGTAGTAGCATTCGCTTTGGGGTTGTCGAGTACCTCTTTACTAAAACGCGGAATTGTCTGGCCATTAGCGAAAAGGCCGGAAAACAGCAGCAGGGAGAGGACTAGCTTGCGGAACATGCTACAAATATCTACTTATTGATTGGCTCGGGCAAATTGCGCGATCTCTTCAAACAACGAAATGCCCGCCGCAATATTTCGAATACCCTGAAAAGTAACCGTTAAACTTTTTGGGGTTTGTTTCATGCGGCATAAAGAAGGGTTGCCGGTAATATACTTCAACATGTTTCCGAAAAACGGACTGCTGTAATAGGCGCTTTCCTG
Organism: Bacteroidota bacterium; assembly: GCA_003531115.1. Lineage (GTDB taxonomy): Bacteria > Bacteroidota > Bacteroidia > UBA8524 > UBA8524 > UBA8524. Next base: position 39,316 of record DQHT01000082.1, read on the forward strand.
ATCGGAAGGAAACCAGGCCTTAATTGCATCCTTTTCGAGACTAACCTTTTCAAGACCCAATTCTCTTGCACTCCATTTCAAACGCACCGCATCCAGAAGTTCCAGAACGGGCTGAGGCAAGGGTCCAAAACGGTCTTTCAGCATAAAGCCAAATTTGTTCAGCTCCTCCAGGCTGTTGATCTTGGCCAGGTCGCTGTACAAACTAAGCCGCTCCGGTATACTGCGCACATAACTGTCTGGGATCAACAATTCGCTGTGACTTTCCACCTGGCAGTCCTGAGTAGTAAAATCCGGTTCTTCGTCCTTGAATAATTCGCTGAATTCATCCCGTTTCAATTCACGCAGGGCTTCATCCAGAATTTTCTGGTACATGTCGAAGCCGATCTCGGCGATAAACCCGCTCTGTTCCCCGCCAAGCAGGTTCCCGGC
>DQHT01000147.1 GCA_003531115.1 Bacteroidota bacterium
GTCGACGAGTTCACCGGCCGGCTCATGTTTGGCCGGCGCTACGCCGAGGGGCTGCACCAGGCGATAGAAGCCAAGGAGCGAGTGAAAGTTGAAGCTGCAACACAAACATTTGCAACAATCACCCTTCAGAATTATTTCAGAATGTACCACAAGCTGGCCGGTATGACCGGTACTGCCGAAACAGAAGCAGGAGAGTTCTGGGAGATTTACAAACTGGATGTGGTTGTGATTCCCACCCATCGCCCGATTGTGAGGAAAGACGAAAACGACCTCGTATACAAAACCAACCGCGAAAAGTTCAACGCGGTTATCGATGAAATTGTTAAGTTAAGCGAAGCCGGAAGGCCTGTGCTGGTAGGAACAACCTCCGTGGAGATCTCCGAGCTGCTTTCCCGTATGCTCACCATGCGGAAGCTGAAACACAATGTGCTGAACGCGAAACAAAACCAACGTGAAGCGGAAATTGTGGCCGAAGCCGGTAAGTCGGGTGCCGTTACCATCGCCACGAATATGGCTGGTAGGGGTACCGACATCAAGCTCGGGCCGGGTGTAAAAGAAGTAGGTGGATTGGCCATTGTAGGTACTGAACGCCATGATTCCCGGCGTGTGGATCGCCAGTTACGTGGTCGTGCCGGCCGTCAGGGTGACCCGGGAAGTTCCCAGTTTTTTGTTTCCCTGGAAGATAACCTCATGCGCCTTTTTGGTTCAGAGCGGATTTCCAAGGTGATGGACCGTTTCGGACATAAAGAAGGAGAGGTGATCCAACACGGAATGATCTCCAAATCCATTGAAAATGCCCAAAAGAAAGTAGAGCAGAATAACTTCGGTATCCGGAAACGTTTGCTGGAATACGATGATGTGATGAACAGCCAGCGGGAGGTAATTTATTCCAAACGCAGAAATGCCTTATTTGGCGATAAACTGTCGCTCGACATCAATAACATGGTATACGGCCTATGCCATACTCTGGCTGCCGAATACCATACCATAAGCGATTACGAAGGCTTACAGATCGAACTCCTGCGCTTATTGGCTTTCGAGCTGAAAATTAGTGAAGAGGCGTTTTTGGCAATGAAAACCCAGGCGTTTGCTGAAGAATTGTTCCATGAGGTGACGGAAGAGTATACCCGCCGGAATCAGATAATCGCCAACCAGGCCTTGCCTGTTTTTCGCGAGATCAACCAGACAAGAGGAGATCAGGTAAAAAATGTTTCGGTTCCTTTTACAGATGGAAAACGAGGCTTCCAGGTTATCGCCGACCTGAAAAAGGTGATTGATACCAATGGGCGGGAACTTATCCATGCCTTCCAGAAATCGGTTACCCTGGCCGTTATCGATGATGAATGGAAAGAACATCTTCGTGAAATGGACGACTTAAAACGTTCTGTACAGCAGGCAGTTTATGAACAGAAAGACCCATTGCTTATTTATAAATTGGAGTCCTACAAATTGTTTGAGACTTTAGTTGACAGCCTGAATCGCGACACAGTGAGCATGATGCTGAAAGGCCATATTCTTACCAATGAGGGAGGTCAGGAGGTCAGGGAGGCTCAGGCTACACGTCCGAAAGAGGACATGAGTAAACTCCAGATGAGCCGGGATGAAAGATTGGGTGCTCCCAGCCATCCGGGAGGGGAACCTGTTCAACAACGTGTTCCGCAAAATCCGATCCGGGCAGAATTAAAAGTAGGTCGAAACGACCCTTGTCCTTGTGGAAGCGGAAAAAAATTCAAAAATTGCCACGGTAAAGAATCCTGATGGCGAGCTTTGAAAGCCATATTGAATATACCCTGCTGCGCCAAAATGCGCGTTGGGAGGAGGCGAAAAGTCTGATAGATATGGCTGCAGAAAAGCAGTATCTGGGAGTTTGTCTGGCACCTTATTTTGTCAAGCAGGCAGCCCGTCATATCAAAGAACAGGGCTATAAACAGAAACTTATTACGGTGATCGGTTTCCCTATGGGGTACAGTTCGGTTAGTGCCAAGGTGGAGGAAGTGAAAAAAGCCATCATGGAAGGAGCGGAAGAATTGGACGTGGTCATTAATTTGTCGGCTTTTTTCTCGAAAGATATGGCCGTGCTAAAGAATGATATTCAAAGTGTTATCACCGCCTGCCACCTGCAAAACAAGCTGATCAAGGTAATTCTGGAAACAGGTGCCCTGAATGAAAAGGAAATGCTAAAACTGGCAGATATCTGTGTGGCCTCCGATGCCAATTTTATAAAAACTTCGACCGGTTATTTTGAAATCGGAGCGGAGATGGATAAAGTAAAAAAGTTAAAAGAATATTTACCGGCTAAAGTAAAGATCAAAGCTTCGGGAGGTATCCGTACACGTGAACGGGCCGAAGAGTTTATCGCGGCCGGTGCTTCACGAATTGGTGCATCAACAGCGTTATAAAATGGACATGAAACATGTACTTGCAGGAATCCTATTGCTCCTATCGGGTAGTGAACTTTTGGCACAAGGCCAGGATACACTGTCGGGAAAAGTAACGGTAGTAGCAGATCCACGCATCGAAAAAATTCTGGATTCCCGGATCGTTTATTTTAACCTGGATTCAAGCAGTCAGGGATACCGGATACAGATCTTAATGAGTACCGATCACAGAGAGGCGAGAATGGAGATGGAAAATTTTGAACTTAAATACCCCAATATTCCCATCTATCTGAAATACGATTCTCCCAATTTTAAATTACGGATTGGCGATTATCCGGGTAAAATTGAAGCCCATTATTGGTTTGTGGAACTTCAGGATGAGTATCCAACTTTGTTTCTCGTTCCTGACAAAGTAAATCCTGAAAGATTAGAAGATTGATTTTCTGAAAATCATTTTTAAATCTGATTTCTCCGTACTATCTTTGCAGTCCTTTTAAGAAATCGAGTGATGGATTTGATAAAATTAGTTGAAGCTGAATTTGCTACAAACACAAATACTCCGGAGTTTAATTCCGGTGATACCGTAACCGTACACTACCGGATCAAGGAGGGTGCGAAAGAGCGTATCCAGCAGTTTCAGGGTGTTGTGATCCAACGCAGAAATGCCGGAATGAGTGAAACCTTCACAGTACGTAAAGTATCGAATGGTGTAGGCGTAGAACGTATTTTCCCTACTCTGAGCCCTTTCATCGAAAAAATTGAAGTGAATAAAAGAGGTAAAGTAAGAAGATCCCGTCTGTTCTACCTGCGCAAACTGACTGGTAAAGCAGCACGTATCAAGGAAAGAAGGGTTTAGTTCTTCGTTTTCGAAAGAGATATATCCCGGTAACTTAGGTTATCGGGATTTTTTTTGCTTAATAATAGAAAAAATCTTTCCGGATAAAATTTTGCAGGCCTGTACCGGTATTCCGTTCGATCAGTTGAGTGGCATTTCCTAAACTGTCTTTTTGAAGGATATCGATATATACCGTATCCTGCGTTCCTGTCAGTTTGTTTTTATGGATATGAAAATAGGATTTGTCTTCTTTTTGAACATTCTCTATCACCTTATCCTCTACAAGCTTTCCATTGGAAAATTGTTTGACCTCCGCAACCTTTTCGCTTAAGGTAGCTGGGTCGAGCTCGGTGCTTATCTCATACAACACCTGGTTGGCGCTGGTATATTTTCGTTCAAAGAGGTGGGTTTCATCCAGCCATTCAATCGTTCCGTAGCTGGTGTCTTTCGCATTAATATTGATTTCCTGCCAGCCGGTTTTTGCACCATCCTTTAAGCGGTAATGGAAGTCGATAGCAGTACTTTGCTGATCAAACATACTGCGGTTGATAACGAGTTGCATAAAGTGCACATTGCCACTTTTGTTATAGTCGTAAAGGGTGCGCACATTAAAATTCGCAGAATCGATCGTGCCTGTAAAATTGGTATACTTATAACTCACGATCTGTTTTACAGACCCGTGGTATCCGTATCGATTCAGGTCGTTTTTAGTCGAAATACCGGAACTGCATGTTATCAGGGAAAGAATGGGTAACAGGTAAAAAAGTAGTTTCATATCAGCCTTTTTCGGCCCTGCCGGGAATCAGCCGGTGGATCTCGTCCTCAAATTCCTGCTTACGATGGCGTGAAAGCGGAATAAGGGTACCTCCCTCCATCTGAATTTCCGAAGTGCTTCGAACAAAACTATTCATTTGGTTGAGATTTATGATATACTTTCTGTGCACTTTAAAAAAGCTCCGGTCATCGTGCAACAGACGTTCGAAATCAACCAGTGGTTTACTTACAAGAATTGGTGTTCCTTCGTTCAGGAACAGGTGGGTATACATGCCATCGGCCTCGAGGTACAAAATATTTTTGATCTCCACGAACTGATAGCCACTGCTATTTGGGAGGGCAATCCTGCTAAAGGGTTTATCGTAATGGGCTTTTAATACTTCGATACGCTTTTTCTTCTCCTGCGAGTTTTTTTCAAAGCGTTGCAGCAATTCTTCAAGCACATCCAGTGTCGCAGGTTTAAGGATATAATCGAGTGCCGACAGGCGTAAGGCCTGCATGGCAAATTCATTGTATGCCGTTACAAAAACAAGTTCACAGGGCAATTCTTTATCCTTATAAAAATCGAGAATTTGAAGGCCGCTGTATTGGGGCATTTCAATGTCCAAAAAGAGCAGGTCGGGATTTTTTTCATTGATGGCCATAACGGCATCAGGAAGATTGGAAGCTTCCGCTACCACTTCCACGGGGATCTGGCATTGCTCTAACAGGTGTTTTAGCAATCTTCTGGCCTTTTCCTCGTCATCACAAATGATTGCCCGTAATTTCATTTTTTTCGAATCTAGGTAGTATTTTATAAGGTCTTTTAATAAATGTATGATTGGCGCATTTAAACTTCTGAATGATTACCATCCCTGAATGACCAAACGTACCTGTGTTCCGGCCGCTTTTCCGTTCGGGTATTCAAGGTCTTCGATATCGAGCTGTATGGCATATTTGCCGGAGGCATTTAGCATGCTTATTCGCCTGAGTATGGCTCCGGTAGCAAAGGATTTATGCTCCTTTCCCGATTTCCTGAAAGTAGATGCTTTTTTTCGTCCAACCCCGTTGTCGGTGATCAGACAAAGCATCCCGTTCTCGTCTTCACTGAATTCGATCTCCAGCCGTTTGATCCCCTGTTTATGAAGCAGACCGTGTTTTACCGCATTTTCAACAAAGGGTTGCAGCAACATGGTCGGTACCAATATGGTATAGGGCTCGTTGATCTGATCCATATTTATCTGGTAGCTGAAATCATCCCCAAAACGTAACTTTTCAAGTTCCAGGTATAAATTCAGCCATTCGCATTCTTCGCTTAGGGTTATAGATTCTTTTTCAGAATTTTCCAGAACCTTTCTGAGCAGGGTGGCAAATTTATTCAGGTAGATAGCCGCTTCTTTGGTTTCCGAAAAGACGATCAACTCGTAAATGGAATTCAGCGAATTGAAAATAAAATGCGGATTCATCTGGGCTTTGAGGGCCGTAAGCTGGGATTCGATCAGGTTGGTTTTTAGTTTTGCTTTTTCGAGTGCGTTGGCTTGCTTACGGCGTAACTGCCTGAGGTAAATACGAAAGATCACAAGCATGATCGCAAACGTGAAAATTAGCTGGGCGATATAAAACCAGGTTCTTTGCCAGAAAGGTGGGTTTACGTATAAGGGAATTGTCAGGGTTTCTGAGCTGAGTCCTTTGGCATCGATAGCCCTTACCAGAAGCCGGGAACTGTTTCTGGGTATATTCATTAAATTCAGGGCATTCTGACCGGCCGGAAGGTGTTGCCATTCGCCATTGTCGAACGCATAAGCGAGATGGTATTCACCCTGTGAATAATAGCTGAGTACATCGAATGAAAGGAGGATATGGTCTGTTGAAATGGCGTGAATAGCCAAAGAATCGAATGCCTGATCATTTATATGAAGGCTTCGGAAATAAATAAGCGGGCTGGATGCATTCTTCGCCAGGTTAGCCTTGAGCTTTTGCAATCCGTTTCCCGTAGCCAGCCAGATGAAGTCATCCTGAAACAAAAGATCATAAATAACATTGGCGCTCAGTCCGTCGCGAATGTCAAACCAGGTTTCCGAATAGGTGAGGGCATTTATTTTCCCAAGCCCCCTGGAGGTTGCCAGCCACAAATTCCCCTTGTGCCAGCGCATGCGGTATACCTGCTGTCCGGGGTTTTTTAATTTTTTGAATGGAGAGACGGCGTCTTCAGATATCTTATAAATATTTCCTGACAGCAAAGCACAATACAGACTTTTTTCTTCCGGAACCCAAAGAATATCCTGAACACCTTCTCCTATAAATAGTTTACTGATCAGCGAATCTTTCTCAACAAGGTACAGACCGTCTGTTGTTCCGGCCCAGATCTGCTCCGGATTTCCTGAACGCGACAAGCGTCTGCACCAGCCATAAAATACCATTTTCATGGTGTCTTTTGAACGAAGACTACTGCCAAAATGGAGCCCGGATGAAGATGCCAAATAGGCAAAGTTGTTGGTTACAAGGATATCTTTGGTGGCGGGAAAGCTGGCATTGATCTGTTCCAGACGATTGCCGCGAACCTCGAAGATGTAATTGTTAAAGGCTGTATAGACGGAGCCTTGCTCATCGCGAATCAGGGCACTGATATCGGCTTGCACCGGTCCGGCAATTTCGATCATCTGATCATAGTCTTTGGGGATCCGGCCTATACCACCACTCAACCGGGAGTAATATACCCCTCCTTCGCCATCGGGAACCAGATAGGTAAACTTATAGGTGCTGCCTCCCATGCGGTTATTCGGATAGGAGCGTATTTGCAGGGAAGGACAATAAAGCAATCCATATCCGAGGGTACTGAACCATAAGTTTCCTTCCGGGTCGGTCTCCATATCGGTAATGGGCAGATCACGAAAGATCCATTCTGACTTTTTACTCACCGGGTCATGAATGATCAGGCCATCATATAGCATGAAAAAAAGTTTTCCCTCGAATTCCTTCATGTTGGTGAGTTTTTTGTTTTTCAGAAGGTTTTTCAATTCAGGATCAGGGTAGGCAACAAAGGAACTGTCGTGCAGTTTCAAAAGACTTCCATCCAATATATCACAAAGCCAGACATCGACTTCACCGGGGGTAATGATATGCCGGTTCAATGTATTGATCCGCCCTTCATCCAGATCTACCGGATAGGTTTTGGAGCCATCCGGACCGATACGCACGACCTCGCTTTTTGAAGTAAACCAGATGTTTTCTTTCCTGCTTCGTGAATTTCGGGTATTGAAAAAGTCATCTTTTGAAAGATGTTTCGGAGTCCTGTTGGTCCAGATCCGGGTTTCGGTGTGATAGGAAAAAACACCTTCACTCCCGCTCAGCCACAATTGGCCGTCAAACCCTTCGCTCAGGGGTGAATAATGGTGGGGAAGAACCCATTCAGGCACGGGGATGGCAATAAAACTATCGCCTTTAGCTTCGAAAATATCTCCCAGAAAATTGAACACATACAGATGTTCGTTAACCGTAGTAAATCCGGTTAATGCCTGGCCGGCGTGTTTGTCTGGTGAGAATGACTGAAAATTATGTCCGTCATAGCGAAATACCCCGATTTCTGTTCCTATCCATAAAAAGCCTTTGTTGTCGAAATAAACATCATAGATCTCATTACAAGGCAGGTTATCCAGGTCACTGATCTGACGGAATTCGGGTGACTGAGCGCTGCTTCTTGCTGCCACATAACAGAGAATGACCAGAAGCAACAAAGCGCGAACCATCTCTCGAATGTAGAAAATAATCGTGAATCAAAATCTATCGCTCAACATCATGATGGCCGCACCAAATGCAATTCCGCTCAAAAAGAGGTTCCAGTCGCGTGATTTGATCCTGAGGGTTTTTTCTGCCAGATAAAAAAAGAGAAGCATGGCGAGCACGATACAAAGTTGTCCGAGTTCAATACCCAGGTTAAAAGCAAAAAGAGGCAGAAGTATATCTTCTTCCCGTCCCAGCAAGGCTTTGAAATACGTGCTGAACCCCATACCATGAAACAGTCCAAATACCAATGACGCCGCGTATTTAAGCCTGTTGGCGGTGAGGTCGGGTTTGGGTATCAGAATGTTTTGCAGTGCGGTAATGCCAATAGTAATGGCAATAATCTGTTCAACGAGATCCTGGTCGATGCGGAATACATCCAGGGCGCTTAATGCGAGGGTGAGCGAATGACCGATCGTAAAAGCAGTTACCAGTATGAGCAACTTTTTCCAGGCTTTGAGATCGTAGGCGGCACAAAGGGCTACAACAAACAAAATATGGTCGATCCCCCGGAGGTCGAGGATATGACGGAATCCTAATTCGAGATAAGTGCTAAACACGCGTCGGTTATTTTAACAGTTCCCATTCAATGCTGTCGCCATCTTTCCAGCCGTATTTGTCTGATAAGCCGGCATTTACTTCAAGCACATATTTGGCCGGGGCAGTGGAGGGGATGGATTTTTCGGAAAAGGGGGTGGTGTTGCGTTGAATGGTGACGATCGTTTTTTGTTCGGAAATAAAGATGATATCAAGTGGAATGATCGTATTTCTCATCCAGAAAGAACGCATGGAGACATCCGGAAAAATGAAAAGCATTCCGCGGTTTTCTTCCATTTTTTTGCGGAACATAAGTCCGGTTGTGATCCCATATTCATCGTCTACGATCTCGATCTCCAGCGTTTTCAGGGTATCGTTTTTATCCAGGTTGCGGTAGATAACCAGGTTCGCTTCGTGTTTGAATTTGGGCTCCGTGGGAGCTGTAACAATTTCGGTTGGAGGGAGTGTGCGTTTTTTACGGAAAAACGTACTGTAAACATAGAAGCCTGCAAAGAGTAGCAGCAAGAGCAAAAGCGACCAGGCTATCCATTTGTTTTTCATGCGGGAGCAAATTAACTATTCTTTTTCCAATGTGAAAAATCGAGATGAATTTGATTTACTTAGCATATTGAGTAAAATATCTCAATATATTGAGTAAAATATCTCAATACATTGAGTAAATTTGAAAAATTGTTTTGAATAAAAATTTTATCATGATACAACGTGCTGAATTAGAAGGATTAATTACGCGTATGGAGTCGCCAAGAAAATTTATTCAGGTGATTTCCGGTCCAAGACAAATTGGAAAAACGACCCTGATTCACCAGTATTGCGAGCAAACAAAAGAGCCATTTCACTTCGTTTCTGCCGATGCTCTTGGATCAACAGGTCATTTATGGATAAGCCAGCAGTGGGAAATCGCCCGCTTGAAAATTAAAAGTGATGGAGCCGGTTCAGTTGTTCTCATCATCGATGAAATTCAAAAGATCGAAAACTGGAGTGAGAGCATAAAAAAGGAATGGGATGATGATACAAGGAATAAGATAAACATTAAAGTAATTCTGCTTGGTTCATCGCGTATGTTATTGCAACAGGGACTATCCGAATCCCTGGCAGGTCGTTTTGAAGTTACTTATTTGGGCCATTGGTCATTTAATGAAATGAACGAAGCATTTGGGATGAGTTGCACAGAATATATCATTTATGGCGGATATCCCGGTGCCGCTGAGTTGATCCGGGATCAGAACCGCTGGAAAAGTTATGTCCGGGAATCCCTGATCGAAAGCAGTATTAGCCGGGATATACTGATGCTCACCCGCGTTGATAAACCGGCACTGATGCGAAACTTTTTTGAAATTGGTGCGAATTATTCCGGACAGATCTTGTCGTTTAATAAAATACTCGGACAACTTCAGGACGCAGGTAATACAACCACCTTGTCGCATTATTTGCGCCTGTTGGACACTGCCGGCTTGCTTGGTGGTATAGAAAAGTACAGTGCTCAGATTATGAGAAAACGGGCTTCCAGTCCGAAATTTCAAGTCTATAATAATGCAATTCTTTCTGCATTGTCTTCTGCTAATTTGGAGACATTACCCGATGAGCCGGCAATGTGGGGACGATGGGTAGAATCAGCGATCGGAACGCACCTGATCAATTGTCAGGCAAAGACTTCACTGAAAGTATTTTATTGGAGAGAGGGCAATGAAGAAGTTGATTTTGTGATCCAGTACCAGGGTAAGATAATGGGTATTGAAGTGAAATCAAACCAAAGCAAACGATTGGGTGGATTGATGGCTTTCCAAAAAACACATGCTATCGACAAAGTGTTGTTAGTCGGGGATGGAGGTTTAGCGGTGGAATCCTTTCTAAAGATGGATCCCATTAAATTGTTTTGAGACAGCCGAATTCAGCGCCCCTTCTTTGCTTCATTTTTCGGCACCGGATCGTAGCCATGGGTTCCCCAGGGATGGCATTTCGACAGGCGCTTCATTCCCATTGCCAATCCTTTTAATGGCCCCCATTCTTCTATAGCCTGAGCCGTATATTCCGAGCAGGTCGGAGTATGCCGGCAGTTCTGGCCGAGCAGGGGGCTTATCAGGTATTGATAGAGGCGGATCGGTAGGATGAAGATTCGTTTTAGCATCGGAAACGGTTATGGGTTATGGGTTTTGGGTCCTGGATGCCATAACCCAAACCCATAACCCAAAACCCCTATTTTAAAGAACCAACCATATCCTCCGGTCTTACCCACTCATCAAATTGATCCGAAGTAAGTAATCCTGAAGCGACAGCAGTTTCCTTCAGTGTTTTGTTATCCTTATGGGCGGTCTTAGCAATTTTCGCGGCGTTTTCGTATCCAATATGCGGGTTCAGCGCCGTTACCAACATGAGCGAATTTTCGAGATGCTTTTTAATGATCGGCAGATTGGGTTCAATACCGATGGCACATTTTTCCGTAAAAGAAACGCAGGCATCACCGATCAATCTTGCTGATTGCAATACATTGGCTGCTATGAGGGGTTTGAAGACGTTCAACTCAAAATGTCCGGTTGCTCCACCAATGCTCACGGCCACATCATTACCAATAACCTGGGCGGCTACCATGGTCATGGCTTCGGGTTGGGTGGGGTTCACTTTTCCGGGCATGATGGAAGACCCCGGTTCGTTATCCGGTATAATGATCTCTCCAATGCCACAACGCGGACCAGAGCTCAACAATCGAATATCGTTGGCAATTTTCATCAACGACACAGCTACCCGTTTAAAGGCGCCCGACAATTCCACCATAGCATCATGGGCGGCAAGGGCTTCAAATTTATTCGGAGCCGTTACAAAGGGCATTCCGGTGAATTCCGCGATCTTTTTTGCTACCAGCACATCATAACCGGCAGGCGTATTCAGTCCGGTTCCAACGGCAGTGCCTCCCAAAGCAAGTTCGCTGACCATTTCCAGGGCGTTTTTAATGGCACGCATGCCATTATCCAGTTGCTGAACATAGCCCGAAAACTCTTGTCCCAATGTCAGGGGAGTTGCATCCATTAAATGGGTACGTCCGGTTTTGGTAATGCCGGCAAAAGCTTTGGCTTTGGTGTTCAGGGTATCGCGCAATAATTGAATACCCGGCAGGGTAACCTGAACAGTTTGCATATAGGCAGCAATGTGCATGGCAGTCGGGAAGGTATCGTTCGACGACTGCGACTTGTTTACATCATCATTGGGATGCAGAACTTTCTTAGCATCATTCAGGGATCCACCCGAATTCACATGGGCTCTGTAAGCAACAACTTCGTTTACGTTCATATTGCTCTGGGTTCCCGAACCTGTTTGCCAGATCACAAGTGGAAATTCTCCATCCAGCTTTCCATCGAGGATCTCTTCGCAGGCTTTGGAGATCAAATCGCGCTTTTCGGCACTCAGCACCCCCAGGTCAAAATTGGCATGGGCAGCGGCTTTTTTCAGGTAGGCGAAAGCGCGGATAATTTCCCTGGGCATCGACGCCTCAGGTCCGATCTTGAAGTTGTTACGGGAACGTTCTGTTTGTGCTCCCCAATAGCGGCTGGCAGGGACTTTAACCTCACCCATCGTGTCGTGTTCGATTCTGTATTCCATTTCCTTGTTATGAAGATATTACCGTGCCGCGAAGATAACCAAAAGGCAGGCTGCTACCCAATTTGAAATGAAGTCATAGTGAAAGATCCACCCACTGCATCATCATTAAAAAATTCAAGTTTGTCCTTTTCTTCCCGCATAGCCAGCGCATAAAGCATGGGAAGATAATGTTCCGTGCTGGGCACCGCTTTTTGCACCGCTTCTCCCAGTTTGGTATAGTCGGCCAATTCGTCGTAGGCATTGGCTTCTATCTTTTTTTTGAAGATATCATTTGCTTCCCAGGCCCAGTCGTGCCCGTGTGAGGCATTAAAATCAGGACCATTCATCTCGGCATAACGGAAACTATGCACCATGTTTCCACTGCCAACAACCAATACCCCTTTTTCACGCAGGGCTTTTAGTTCCCTTGCCAGCTCATAATGTTCGAAGGGTTTTTTGTTCGTGTCAAGGCTTAGTTGGATCATCGGAATATTTGCCTCCGGGAACATATTGATGGCCACACTCCAGGCACCGTGGTCGAAGCCCCATTGGTCGTTCAGATCAACATGGTGGTCGAGCGCCAGCTTTTGGGTTTCTCCGGCCAGCCAGGGACTACCTTTTGCGGGGTATTGAACCTCAAAGAGTTTTTTCGGGAACCCGCCAAAATCATGAATAGTTGGAGGGAGCTCCTGTTTGGTGAGCAATGAACCTTTGGTTTCCCAGTGTGCCGAAACCATAAGGATGGCCTTTGGCGTCCTTATCGCTTTGCCCCTGGCTTTCATCTCCCGGGTAAAACGGTTATCTTCAATAGCGTTCATGGGTGTTCCATGACCTATAAAGAGAGCAGGCATTTTTTCCGTGGGTTCAAAGTCATTGGTGATTTCTTTGAGTGCATTGAGCTTCATAGCAAGGGGAATTAAGGGACTTAAGGCCAGATAACGAAGGAATTTTTTCCTTTCCATGCGTATACCAAAATTTTAAATGTATATACAAGTATCGGGCCTTTTTATTTATAAAGAACATGCAACTTAAGTTGGCGCTTCGGCGTTTCCCTTTCAACGCATTTTTCCCTTAACTTCGAGCGCTCAAAAAGAAATAAGATACATTGTCGGTAATCGTTGATCATATCTCAAAAATTTACGGCGAACAAAAGGCTGTAGACTCCATTAGTTTTCAGGTCAATAAAGGAGAGATCGTTGGCTTTCTTGGCCCCAATGGTGCCGGAAAAAGCACGACCATGAAGATCCTTACCTGCTTTATTCCTCAAAGTTCAGGTCAGGCTTCGGTTTGTGGCCATGATGTGATCAATGACTCGATGGAAGTGCGGCGTAAGGTGGGTTATCTGCCCGAACAAAACCCGCTCTACCTGGATATGTATGTTCGTGAATACCTCATGTTTATGGCTTCCTTACGCCAACTCGGAGCGAAGTCAAAGGCCAGGGTAGACAACATGATCGAACGCACCGGGCTCACTTTGGAATGCAAGAAAAAGATCGGTCAACTTTCGAAAGGATACAAACAAAGGGTGGGACTTGCTCAGGCCATGTTGCATGAACCGGAGGTATTGATCCTCGATGAGCCCACTTCGGGACTGGATCCTAACCAGCTTGTCGAGATACGTAGTTTGATCCGGCAGATCGGAAAAGACAAAACCGTTATCCTGAGTACCCATATTATGCAGGAGGTAGAAGCCCTTTGCAGCCGTGCCATCATCATCAATAAAGGAAAAATTGTAGCCGACGACAGCATTGCCATGCTCCAGGGAAAACTTGGGAAATCAAGCCGCCTCACGGTCGAATTCCGTGATCCCGTGCATAGCGATCTGCTTAGAAAAATTGAAGGAGTCAGTCAGGTGGAAAGTTTGGGCGACAAAAAATTCGCCCTCCTTGGAAGCCCGGTAGACCGGATAAAGGAGCAGGTATTTGCCCTGGCTGTTAAGAATCAAACCATTCTATTGTCTATGCAGGAAGAAGAGCAAAAACTGGAATCGGTATTCCGTGAACTCACGCAGAATGCCCCTGTCACCCCTAAAAAAGTTAAAAGCAAATAAGGATGTTCGTGATCTATATAAAAGAAATCAGGAGTTTCCTCAGTTCGCTGATCGCCTACATTGTTATTATCACCTTTCTGGTGGCAATAGGCTTGTTCATGTGGGTTTTCCCTGATACCAACGTGCTCGACCTGGGCTACGCCAACCTTGACCCCTTGTTTTTCATTGCACCATGGGTGTTTATGTTTTTAATTTCGGCTATTACCATGCGCTCCTTTGCAGATGAAAAACGAGCCGGTACCATCGAAACCCTGACCACCAGTCCGGTAAGCGATATCAGCATCATACTCGGCAAATATTTTGCGGGCATTACCCTTGTGCTCTTTTCCCTTATCCCTACTGTCGTTTATTATTTCAGCGTACGTTACCTGGCAAATCCGGTAGGAAATATTGATTCGGGAGCGATTTTGGGATCCTATATCGGTTTAATGATGGTTGGCTCCAGCTTTGTGGCCATAGGCATGTTCGCCAGCAGTATTACCGACAACCAAATCTCAGCCTTTATCATTTCCACCTTCTTCTGTTTCTTTTTTTACAGTGCATTCGATTACCTGGGTGAGCTCAATATTTTTGCCGACCTGGATTATGTGATCTCCTGGCTGGGCATGTATTTTCACTACCAGTCGATAAGCCGCGGGGTGCTCGATACCCGGGATGCTTTTTACTTTTTGAGCATCATCGTATTTTTCATTTTATTAACAAAAACGGTTTTTGGAAGCCGCAAGTGGTAGGGATATGAAAAAAAGGAATCTGCGCAGCCAATCGCTTTTAGAACTCGGTTTAGTCCTTGCCCTGTTGGTGGTCTTTAATTACCTCTCTTCACGGGTCTTTCACCGTTTCGATTTTACCGAGGAAAAACGTTATACCCTTTCTGAAGCTTCCATCAAACTAGCGGAAAGTTTGGATGATATTTTTTATGTGAAAATTTACCTGGATGGCGATGAATTGCCCCCGGCGTATAAAAATTTAAGGAATGCCTCCAAAGAAATGTTCGATGAGTTCCGATATGCCTCCGGGGGTAAGATTGAATATGAAATTTACAATCCACTCGAAGGACTAAAAGGCGACGACTTACGGAATGTGTTGGTAGAGCTTCGCGAATCGGGCATTCAGGCCACCGATCTATACGAAAAAACCAACGATGGGTCCATGCAAAAACTCATCGTACCGGCTGCCCATGTCTTTTATAAAGGTGCCCAATATCCCTTATACCTGATCGATCCGAGTTTAACGGTGAATAATCCGGGAACCCTGAATAAAGCCGTTGAAGCCCTTGAATTTTCCATTGCCAATTCCATTCGGCGCTGTGTACAAAGCGAGATGAAAAGGGTTGCCTTTATGGATGGACACGGAGAGCTGGCCGATCATGAATTGCTGGATGCCAAACGTTTGCTCGAAGAGTATTACAGGGTAGAAAGGATGAACCTCAACTTCGACGATTCGGCGTTCTATGGCCAGATCCTGGAAGGGCTGAAAACAGTTTCTGAGGACTCACTCGGATTTGCAGTTGACCGGCTCGTTAAAGATAAGCTGAATGGCTATGATGCCATCATATTCGCCAAACCCCGTATCGCCTTTGCCGAGCGTGAAAAATACTGGATCGACCAATACATCATGCAGGGAGGGAAGGTAATGTGGATGATAGACCCCCTGCTGATCGAAACGGATTCACTGGCCCGTTATGGAAAAGTATTCACGGCCGATTATGACCTGAACCTCACCGACCTGCTTTTTAAATACGGCGTTCGTGTGAATTTAGACCTCGTTCAGGATTACAATAGCCTTATTGTACCCTTCGGCAGAGAAGGCGGAGGAGTGGAACCCAAACCCTGGTTTTATTTTCCGGTACTGCCTTCTATGAACAACCATGCCATCAACCGAAATCTGGACCTGGTTTGGCTGCAATACCCGGCAACCATTGATACAGTTGGGTCTCCGGCATTGAAAAAAACAGTACTTCTTCGATCAACCAGCCTGGCCCGCGTGAGCAATCACCCGGCAGAGGTGGATATGCAGATCGTACGTAAACCCCCGGCAGAAGACTATTTCCCAAACCGGGATAAGATCATGGCTGTGTTGGTGGAAGGACGTTTTGAATCGAATTATACGCTGGCCAATCGTAAGGAGCTCGATCCGCTTAAAACCTTTAAAGACCACGTTGAAAACGGCAAAATGATCGTGGTAGGCGATGGAGATCTGATGGTTAACCTGGTTCGTCCTGACGGGCAATATTATCCTGCTGGATACGACAGGCTTTCAAAAAAGACTTTTGGTAACCGCCAGTTTTTTATGAATTGTATGGATTATCTGGTCGATGATTTTGGCCTGATTGAAGTGCGGAACAAAGACATTCAATTGCGTGTACTGGATCAGATAAAGATCAATCTTCCCAGGGAACAAAATAAATGGAAGACCCTCAACATGGTACTTCCGGTAGCTGTTATCCTTTTGTTTGGTGTGGTGAACGGTGTGATACGAAAAAGAAAATATGAGCGATAAGAAAAAAAGGTCCGTTTGGTCGGTGACCCTTGCCGTTTTGGCGGGTTTGTTGGTGTTGGCAGTGATTTTTGTGCCCATCATCGATAAAAATTTTAAGTCGACCTTAAAACCGGAGTTGAAAGAATTTGCCATTGAAAATCCTGATGAAGTAACGGAAATATTCATGGCTTCAAAGTCAAATGTGAACTCCTATGTGAAACTCACCAAAGATGCCAATGGTAAATGGATGGTGAATGACGAATATCCTGCTGAAGGGGAAAAAGTAAAGGTGCTTCTTTATGAATACCTGGCGAAACTCAAGGCTAAAAACCCCATACCTAAATCCGGAGTAGATAATGTCATCAAATCCATGGCTTCCAATGCTATTAAAGTCGAGGTTTATAAAGGTACCCGCAAAGACAAGGTGTTTTATGTTGGAGGTAATGCGGCCGATGAAATGGGCACCCATATGTTGCTGGAAAATTCCTCCATGCCTTTTGTGGTGCATATCCCCGGTTTTATGGGCTATCCTGCTGCCATCTTTAACCTGAATCCGAAGAAGTGGAAAAGCGTCAACCTCTTTTTAACCAGTATTGTTGAGCTAAAATCTGTTTCTCTGTTTTATCCTGCCGATGCGGGAGGTTCTTTTACCATCACTAAAAATGAGCGTAGTTTAGATCTTCAGCCATTTATCATTGAAGATTTAAAAGATCCTGCTCAGCTAAATATGCCACTGTTGAAACAGTATACCGCTACTTTCGAAAACCTGACCTACGAAAGCATTTACGAGGGACTGGCCGCGAAACTGGCCGATTCGGTGGTAAAAGCTACCCAACCTTATGCTGTTATCGAATTGCTTCGGGTTGACGGGGTCAAGCATGTGTTGAAAATCTATAAAAAACCTGTAACAGCCGATTCACCTCAACATGACAACTACGGTAATGTAGCCGACCATGATCTGGATCGCTTTTATGGCGTCTTAAACGGAAACACGGAGGATATTCTTTCGGTTCAAAGCTTCGTATTTAAGAATATTTTAAAGCGGTATGAGGATTTTTATACCGGAGCTAATCCATAACTCTTACCTGATCACCGTCACCGTCCCGGTATACTTCACCGGCTCTTCGTAATAAAAATTGTAATTAAAAATTACATAATAGACCCCTGCCGGGAGTACGGTATTTTCGGCATTAGCTCCGCGCCAGTTAATGCCGTCGTCGAGTTTGCCATCGGTGGTGCTTTCGTAAACCAGCTCGCTAAAACGATTGTAGATCTGCAAATGGTAGGTTTCTTCACCTACTATGTCAATATCAAATGCATCGTTGATCTGATCTTTATCTCCGGGGGTAAATACATTCGGAATAAAAATACGCCTGGGTAATGTGAGATAAAAGGTGCTGCATTTTTCGTCTTCACAGCCCAACTCATTCCTGGCCTTCAGGCAAACTTCAAAGCGACCCTGATTTGGGTAAAAGCTATGGTAAGGGTCCTTGAGGGTACTGGCTTTATAGTAGATTGAATCTAAACCTTTGAAAGTCCAATAATAGGAAACGGCGCTGCTTGATTTATTGATAAATTGAAAATGAAGAGGTCCGGATTTATTCGGGTCAACGTCAAAGTCGGCCTTAATACCGATAACCTCTATGGTTTTTATAGCGGAATCATAACAGGCCTTGCCATGTGTGGGGTCGGGTGGGAAAGTCGGAGCATAGCTCACCTGGTAGGTTCCGGGACTGGTGTATGTTTTCGTAGCAGATCTGGAGCCTCCGCTCTTGGATGATCCATCGCCAAAATTCCATTTATGAAGGGAATATTCTCCGGAAGCATTTGAAATCAAGGTGAAAGGCTGATCGACACAGATCTTGGCGGGCATAGTAAAATTAACCGGAGGTCTTGGTAATACGATCACCTTCTTCTCAATTTGTCCGGGTACATTCAGGTCGGGATAAATGGCCGAACAAAATTGTTTATTGCCCGTTGCCGAGTTATAGATGCTGTCTGCACCATAGAGTCTGAGAAAATAAGTTCCGGGCTGGGTGTAGGTAAAAACGGTATTGCTGTCGTATTTTGTTGGCAGGGTGGAGTTGGCCGGATCTCCAAAATACCAGATCCAGTGGCTGCATTGGGTGGAAATATTCTTCATTTCTACAGTCAGAGGCACACAACCTATCGTGTCGGTTACAAATTCGAAGGCGGGTTCCGGACCGATTATATTCATGAAGATTCTTGTTGAATCCTTACATCCAATGCTCGATTCTACCACGAGCGTTATAGGGAATTTACCGTATGAAGAATAAAAATGGTAAGGGTTTGGAACCTTTTTAAGCGGACTTCCATCCATAAAATCCCAGGAATAGTCGACGATAGTTTCGCCAGTTTGCGGGCTCAATACATAAGAAGAATCAAAAAGTTGCAGGATCTCAGAGCATAGCACTTCGCCCTTATGCTGACGAATGCCGGCTTTTACTCCTCCTACATTGAAATTTGCCGTTTTAGTAACAACACAACCACTGCTGTCTGTACTTGTTTTTATCAGGGTGTAGACACCCGTTAGCGGGAAGCATTTTTTCGGGTTAGGAACAGAGTCAAAACTTCCATCGCTCCAGCTCCAGAGCACTTTTTCAAGGCTTGCTGCTCTCCGGCTTTCCATATTCCAGTATGTGGCGCTGTCCTTAAAATAACGGATGGTATCGCTAAAGGTGATACATTGCCCGGCGCAAATGTCTCGCGACAGGATGAGGGAACTGTGATGTCCGACCGATACCGTAAAAGTGTCTTCTTCAGTACAACCTTCACTGTTTTCCAAAAGCACCTGAACCTTATAGGATCCGTTTGACTGGTATCTGTGTGGATAGGTACCGGGAAGTGCTTGTCCGGGAGATAGAATCAGGGTGGTATCAGAACCATCGCCCCAAAACCAGTTTACCTTTCTTATCTCCGTATCACTTGAATCTTTTAGCGAAAAAAGGGCGGTCTCATCTTCACAAAAGTGCGGTTTTCCTACTTCAAATGCAGGATTGGGCTGCTCCAGTAACTTGATTTTATGGTGGTACCAGATCGTATCCATACAAGGCGGGCCCGAACTAAATCCGGGACAAAGGGAATTTGTATCGCTGGTTAAAAGGATAAGTCCAATGGTAACGAAGCCATCAGGATGCGTGAGTGTGTCGTAATTCCAAAAAGGCAGGTTTTTAATGAAGCCTGTGCTGCCGGCTGAATCGGGCATAATTTTGTAATCTCCGCAGGTGGCTACCGTATAATAATGGCGCCGGGAAATTTCCTTGCCTACACAGCCCTGGTTATTGCTCACCGATAAGGAAGTATGTTCAGGATCTTCCCTTCCGATTCGTACATTTTTGATACGCATACTCTGGCATTGGGTTATCGTATCGATCAAAAAGAGAGCAGGCTGGTAACAGGAGTCGAAACTGTAATAATGCTTCGGGTGTTTGTCGACAGAATAATTGCAGTTGACACCTGTGTTCAATCCGTTTTTGGTATCCGTGGTGCAAGAAGGTGCCACCGGGTCATCAAAATACCATATTCTTTTCACCCCTTTTGTGTTGGTATAGTCGCTCACGTCACAGAAATAGCTTGTGTCTCCAACGAGGCATAATGCGCTATTACGGCTGGAGATTAGGGCTTTCGGGCCATTGATTTTCAGCGTATCGAAAAGAACTTCTTTCTTACAGGTGCCATAACGAACCCTCAATTTCACCAAATAATTGCCGATCTTATCTGGAATGATGGAGGTAGATGAAGAATTTGAAATCGAGTCGTATTTACCACCATTAAAAGAAATAAACCAGGTATAATGGTCTTTGGCCGGGCCATTATCAGCTACATCAAAGGTCGTTCCCAGGCAGCCTGAGGTAATGGGCATGTATTTTATAATCGGCCTCGGATCGAGGTTGATAAGGGCTGGTTTATGAAGGGTATCAATGCAAGTGGGGCCTGTTTTTACAACAAAAGTAACGGCATAATTTCCTTGTAAGGTATAGTCGTGGCAGGGAGGGTTCCAGTTAACAGAGTCGATAGTCCCATCTCCATAGTTCCAGTAAAACTTCTGGACCTCCGATTTTTTAAGCTGGCTGGTATTTTTCAGGCAAAGGGTAATGGCGTCGCATTTATCGTTGAGGGTAGAGGAGAAATTGGCAGAAGCTTTATGATAAATTTCAACGGAATCATACGCTCTGGAGTAGCATCCTTTTGTGTCGGTAATTTCCATGACGATCGGGTATTTTCCGGGGGTGGTATAGGAATAACACACGATATTTTGGGTGGTAGGATCGCTAAAATCGGCAAATCCGTCTCCAGTANNAATCCGTCTCCAAACAGGATGGAGCGTTTCGCAATGGCCGAACCCGTTTTCCCTGGTCCTGATGAATCCTTCAGACAAACATAATTGGCGGCAAAACAAAATGCACTTTGCGAGGAATAGACCATTCGGGCAACTGGTCTGTCATGCACAAAGATGGATTTAGTTGCCGTGCAGGTTCCTCCTGATTTAAGCGCAATGGTTACCCGGATCGTTTTGCTCCCAAACTGACTGTATTGAGCGATCGGTTCGGCGAGGGTGGAGGAAATTCCGTCTCCCAGATCCCAGGAATAACTGCTTACCTGTCCGCTACCAACTACAGAAAACCCCATAAAGTCATTCGCGCAAACAACGGAATCCGACTTAATGGTGCATTGCCCGAAACATTCCATCGTAAAGAGGAAGAAGGAGTATATACTAAGTTTTATGCAGGGTCTAATAGGGATCATTCAACTCATAGACGTGGTTCGTGATGCAATGGTTGCTCGGAGGAGACTNNAATCATAAATCAAAAATCATAAATCAAAAATTCCAGATCTTCCAAGCGGCCTCAGCCTGCAAATGCAACATCTCCAATCCGTTTTTGATGGCTGCTCCCTGTTTTTTAGCATTCTGAAGGAACAGGGTCTCTTCCGGATTGTAGACCAGATCATAAACAAGATGGGAGGGGGTAATGGCGGTATAGGGAATATCCACGCAGGTTTTGGTATCTGGAAACATACCGAGTGGGGTGCAATTGATCAATAAAGCATGCTCCCGGATCATGGCGTCATCCACATCCTTATACGAGGTTTCTCCATTCCGGCTTACTACTGTGTAGGCAATGCCCAGGTCTCTTAAAACAACCTGAACGGCTTTGGCTGCACCTCCATCCCCAAAAATAAGGGCTGTTTTATGATGGGATTTGAGCAGTGGGAGCAGGGAATCACGAAAGCCGGTATAATCCGTGTTCCATCCTTTTAATAGCCCATTGTGAAGGAATTCGATGGTATTCACCGCTCCGATTCGCCGGGCCTTTTCATCGAGTTCATTCAGGTAAGGGATGATGCTCGATTTATAGGGGATGGTAACATTCAGTCCATATAATTTAGGCACCAGTTTTATTACCTCCGGAAAGATGTCGATGTCCTCGATCTCAAAAAACTGGTAGTCGGCATCGCGGTTGCCTTCGGTTTTGAACTTATTGAGGAAATAGTCCCTCGAAAAGGAGTGTTCCAGGGTTTTACCGATGAGGCCAAATAACCTCATGCGCTTGCTTTCATTTTAGCACCTGCTTTATCAAGGAGCAGCACAAAGAGGAGTCCGCCAAGAGCCAGGGCCAGGGCGATAAAGAAGTGATTGTCGTATGCCGGAGGAGCGATATTTTCCTGGATCAGGGGTTTTGCCACACCATGGCTATCCAAATAGGTTTCGAGGGTAAGTTTCCAGGGCCATACCTTATTGAGGGAGCCGATCATAAAGCCACAAAGGGCAGCCACGACCACATCATGGTAATGTTTTAATAACCATTGCAGGATACAGGCGAAAAAAAGGAGCCCGGAAATACAGCCCAATGCAAACACGATCAGGGAAGGCAGAACGGAAAAGTCGCCCCCGGTGAGGGTGGAGATCATACCAATAATATGGCTGTATTGGCCAAGCATGACAAGGATATAAGAACCCGAAATGCCGGGAAGGATCATGGCGATGATGGCCACAAACCCGCTGAAGAAGGTACCTAAATACGTATCGGGCACATGAATTTGCTGCATGGAGGTAAGGTACCAGGCCATCGCAGTACCGAGTACCAGCATAACTACTACCCACACATTCCATTTTTTTATCTCTTTGATAACGAGGATGGAAGAGGCGATGATCAATCCGAAAAAGAAGCTCCATAAATGAACTTCATGGTGTTCGAGGAGGTAGGTGATAAGTTTTGCCAGGGATACGATGGCCGTAAGGATACCGGCCATAAGTACCAGCAGGAATTTATAATCGATGGCCTCCAGAAAAGCCATGATCTTTCCTTTAAAGAGCAGTTTCAGGCTATGAATATTTACCCCGCTGATGGCAGCCAACAGGCGCTCATAAATACCCGTGATAAATGCGATTGTCCCTCCCGAAACCCCGGGAACCACATCGGCAGCGCCCATGGCGATACCTTTTAAATAGAGCAAGATCCAGTTCATCGCCTGCAAAGCTATTTATTCGTCGCTTAATGCGAAATATTTTCCTTACTCAGGCGTTCTTTTACTAGTTTTGTTTTTATGAAAGTCCGGAAATCACTTGTCTTTTTTGTTCTCCTGTTTCTTTTGGCAGCTTCTCTTCCTGCGTGCAGAGGGGGGAAATGTGATTGCCCGACGTTTAAAAGCTTATAGACCATAGACCATAGACCATAGACCATAGACCATAGACCATGGACGATGGCTGGTTATAGTTAAATATGGTGTTGTCGTTATCTTATTGTATGAAGCGATAATTTTATTAAGCTATGGTCCATGGTCCATGGTCCATGGTCCAGATCTATACGATTTACTCCATAAATTCGTTTCTAATTCGAACCTTCCCCTTCACTTGTGAAAGCGCCTCTGGAGCTGAATGAGAAAATTCATCAGAATTCAGTATATTCCTCTATTGAAACGAGCTACCTTCCTCTTTATCAGTCTGATTTCTTTGACCTTGCTCCATGCGCAGGAGGATGGTTCAGAAAATGTACCCACATTAAGGAACGAATATTTTACCCAGCTGGGATATTTTAAACCATTTACTTCCTCGTGGAAATATCCATCGGAAGCGTTTACTATGAATCCTTATATTGGGTATTCCTTTCATTTTGGATTGCGTCATTTTGATCCAAATCAGAATAAGTTCTTCCAGTTTTCTGTGGGTAGAAGGATGACTTATGTTGCTTTTGAAATGAAGCAGGACTATGTGAATGAATTAAGTCCGGATTATGAAGTCCGGGTAAGGATGGGAGGATGGCAGGGCATTACGGATGTGAATTTTGGCTTCGGTTCCAGACTTCAACTCAACCGCCATTTGTATGTACAGCCGGCACCTTATTTATTACAAGCAAAAATCCTATGAATTAAATACAGCTCTTTTGTTTAAAGACTATTCCTTGGCTGTGACGTATCATTATCGTTTTTAGACACGGACCGTGCCGGTCCTGAAGCTTTTGCGCTGGGTTTGTCTTAAACCCATCATCTGCTGAGGTTTCTGCCAATGCTGTGGTGTTAAACGTACTATACTCCTTATACTTACAAGACTCTCACACTTAAGTTTTCTGCTACCCGGTAAGCGTTTATTTCCTCCGCACAAAAGCTGTCGGACCGTGCCGGTCCTGAAGCTTTTGCGCTGGGTTTCTTCCTCATCCCCTCACCACCTCACCTCCTCCTCTTCTCCAGGTCCCCTCGTCTCCAAGTCTGATGTCTCTGCTCGTCCGTTTACTTCGACGAGCTCAGCAAACGGACCATCTCCAAGTCTCCTCGTCTCCAAGCTGTGTCCGCCGAAGCTCATCGATAGTCTCAGGGGCAAGATCAATCTTGGCGAGCAAAGGCGGATCCCTGCATTTTCCTTATATTTCGCCTGCCAAACCTGTATCCATGCTTCGATTGCTATTCATAGTGCTGATTTCCTGCATCAGTATAAACATGTCATATTCCATTTCAATTCCGGAGGAAACCGGGACAGAATCGCATCTCGAAAAGCACCTCGGCCTCGTTACCCTGAACAGGAATTTAAAGATCGCGCTGTATTGCAGTCTCTCTGCAGTACTTGTTTTGGCGCTGGCGACTGTTTATTGGAGGAGAAAAGCGGTGGAATTGATGCGCGTAAAGGTGGAGGACCCGGTAAAAGAAGATACAGAAGCGCATTATGAACGTAATGAAACGGATGCTGAAGTAGGACTGCTCCGGGATGCCTTAAATGAGCAAAGGGCGAAAGTAGTACGGCATGAGGTGCAAAAAAAAGAGCTGCTGGCTTATATTGAAGAGCTAAAAGCTTTACAGGGCAGTACAGAAGTAAAACATAAGACCATTCAGATCCAGCGCATTTTTGCCGAGCAAAAAACAGATGATATCGTAAATAAGGTTGAAAATACCGCCAAAGTACTCTACCCCGAGCTGGTTGAGGCCGTTCAAAAACAGTATCCTGAATTAAATAAGCTGGAACTGCAATATTGTATGATGCTCACCCTGGGCTATAATCTGGATGAAGTTATGTCGGTTTTGGGGCGTTCTGAGAAGGCGATCAAGAGCCTGCGCTACCGGATACGGAAAAAAATGAAACTGGAAAATCCACAATCTTTAAAACGTTTTATTCGTGAAATGAACGTTTATCTTACAGAAAATCAATAGGATAAAAATTTCGAGCCCTTTTCGAGGCCCTGTAAATTTAACAGCCTTCTTTGCTTCTACTTTTCTTTGATGGATGAATGCCCGGCAACCCTGACGCTTAGGGTCCGGCCAAAAACGAAAAGATAAATCCAAACCTATGAAAATGTTTACTCTTAAAAGCCTGTACCGCTCCCTTGCCGTTGCAGGTTTAATTATGATCACGGGATTCCTCGATCCCGTCAGCGGGCAGAGCTGCAGTCTGCCGAGTGTTTCTTCCCCGGCTTCGTATAATTATGCGTCGCGTCAGGTAACTTTTAGCAATGTGAGCCTTAACAGCGGCGGAAACAGTGCTCAGGTGAACCCCGGTCAAACAGTGAATATCAGCTTTAGCTGGTCGAGCAGCCAGAATGGAAGCTATTGCTCCGGTTGTATTGTACAGCTTTATGTGGGTATTAACGGACATTTTACCCAATGTTTGACCAGTGGATTTAATGGTTACAGCGCAAGCGGCAGCCAGAATTTCAATTTCACGGCTCCATCTACTGCGGGTATTTATTACATCACCAGCACAGGCACCCTGCATTACAGCTGCCAGAGTGTTGGAACGCCACAATGTGGAGGAAGTACACTTGCTGTAATTCGTGTTGGAAACCCAAGTCAAACTGCCAGTGTAGCCATTACCGGAAACACTTCTTTTTGTCCGGGTAACACCGCAACCATGAGCGCAACAGTGAGCGGTAACTTTTGTACCCCTTCAGGCATTACCTACCAATGGTATGCCGGTGGAGATCCTTATACCTTAGGAACTGCCATCAGCGGAGCTACTTCGAGCAGCTATACTACTTCAACTCAAGGTAACTACCGTGTTGTAGCTACCAATGCTTGTGGAGGTTCCGTAGCATCAAGCCCGTTTTTTGTTTCTCAGGATAATGTGGCTCCGGTTGCTATAGCAAAAGATGTAACCATTTATCTGGATGCAAATGGTTCAGCTACCCTCACTCCGGGAATGATGGATAATGGTTCTTCTGACAACTGCGGAATCAATACCCTGACCCTTAGTAAAACGACTTTCAGTTGCAACAACATTAACCAGGTGAGCAACGGTACACTTAGCGGTAACCTTACCTGCGACAATGAATTTGTGGCTTACTTGTCTACCAGTGCAACAAGTCTTGGAACTCAAATAGGATCAGGAACCGACTGGACTCAAACCTATTCGCTGACTTCTCAGACCCTGACAACCGGAAGCGACTATTATCTGCATATTAAAGCCACCGATATTGGAAGTATTGAAGCCTTGATCGGAACTTTCAATGTGAGTGGTAGTTTTATCTTTGCCAATGGCCTGCAAACCATGAGTACCAATCCGTCCTACTGGACAGTTGCCAACTCTTTCGGTGGGACGAATATTGGCCCCGTTGCTTTGGGTACAAATGGAATGAGTCCCTGGGGTACTCGCTCGGGTATTGCCTCCACTGCTCAATGGATCTGGAGAAACCCTACCAATACTTCTGGTGGCGAAACGGTTTATTTCACTACAAAAATTTCCTTCAATGCCGTATACAATGATATTATCCTCACTGCAACCGACTACAGCAATAATTCAGGATTTGATATTGGTCGTGTTACCGTAGTCGATAACATAGCGCCAACCGTTGTTACGCAAAATGTAACCCTCTACCTGGATGCAAACGGAAATGCTTCAACCACCGCCGCAGCTGTGAACAACGGTTCTTATGACAATTGCGGTGTGGCTTCGGTGACATTGTCCAAAACTTCTTTCAACTGCAGCAATGCAGGTGCAAATACCGTTGTCCTGACAGTAACAGATGAGAGCGGGAACAGTGCTACGGGTAATGCAACAGTTACCGTGGTAGACAATAGTGCGCCTAGCATTTCATGTGGAGCTAATATCACAGCGAGCAGCAATATAACGAGCGGGTCAGCCAGCGTATCAACCGGATCTGTAAGCGCATACATTTTTAATAGCACAAGTTACTCGTACAACTTTACTGATCCAGTGCCATCAGGTGCTACAATCACAGGCGTTACGATCAATGCAACCGTATACTATCCATATAACTGCTGCTATGCACACAATTACATGAGCATCAATAGCTCAGGTATTGGCGGCTGGTCTCCGGGTGTAACTTCCGGGGTGCAGTCAGGTACTGTTACCTCTAATACAGAGCCAAGCGGATACAATTATGGTGGCACAAATACATTCACTGCTTATTCCTGGTGGAACGGTATCACCTTCAAAGGCGCAACCATCACATTTAATTATGTGCTTGGCGGATGCTCCGGACAAATTACTGTTGCCGCTCCTACCGCAACGGATAATTGTGGCATTGCTTCCCTAACTAACTCCTTTAACAATTCAGCCAACGCAACAGATCTTTATCCTGTTGGCTCAACCACTGTTATTTGGACCGCCACAGATGTGAATGGCAATCAAAATACCTGTTCGCAAGTAATCACGGTCAATGATAATGAAGCACCTGATGTGCTGACTCAAAATGTAACCATCTATTTGGATGCAAACGGTGCTGCGAGCACTACTGCTTCTGCTGTGAATAATGGTTCTTCAGACAATTGTGGCATTGCAAGTATGTCGCTTTCTAAAACATCTTTCGACTGCTCGAATGTGGGAAATAACTCGGTTACATTGACTGTAACAGATATCCATTCCAATTCTGCAACAGGAACGGCTACGGTGACTGTGGTTGACAATACGGCTCCAACCGTTAATACACAAAACGTAACTATTTATCTGGATGCAAATGGCGCCGCGAGCACAACAGCTTCTGCGGTAAACAATGGTTCTTCAGATAATTGTGGTGTAGGAAGTGTAGCACTATCGAAAACATCATTCGATTGCTCAAACGTTGGAAACAATGCAGTAACATTGACTGTAACCGATGTAAACGGTAACACAAATACAGGAACTGCAACAGTAACTGTAGTTGATAACTCCGCACCAACCATTACAACCCAAAATGTAACCATCTATCTGGATGCCAACGGAGCTGCTTCAACAAATGCTGCAGCAGTCAACAATGGCTCTTCCGACAACTGCGGTGTTGCCTCAATGAGTCTATCCAAAACATCATTTGATTGCAGCAATGTTGGAAACAACAGCGTTACCCTTACCGTAACAGATGTGAACGGCAATAGCGCTACCGGCAGTGCAACAGTGACCGTTGTAGACAATGCTGCACCGACTGTTACAACTCAAAACGTAACCATCTATCTGGATGCCAACGGAGCTGCATCAACTACAGCTGCTGCCGTTAACAACGGATCATCAGACAACTGTGGTGTGGCTTCTATCAGCCTTTCCAAAACATCATTTGATTGCAGCAATGTAGGAAACAACAGCGTTACCCTTACTGTAACAGACGTAAATGGCAATAGCGCTACCGGTAGTGCAACAGTGACCGTTGTAGACAATTCTGCACCTACCGTTCAAACGCAAAACGTAACCATATACCTGGACGCGAATGGGGCTGCTTCAACTACTGCCGGTGCCATCGACAATGGTTCTTATGACAATTGCAGTGTAGGTTCTGTCAGCCTTTCCCAAACATCCTTCTCATGCAGTGAAGTTGGTCCGAATACAGTGACCCTGACTGTTACCGATGTGAATGGCAATAGCGCTACAGGTAATGCGACTGTAACTGTTGTAGATAATATCGCCCCAATGGTGCTTACAAAACCAGCCAGCGTTACCCTTTCCGGAGCTACTGCAAGCATAACAGCTTCTGATGTAAACGATGGATCTTATGATAATTGTGGCGTTGCTTCAGTGAGTGTTTCTCCATCTACCTTCAATTGCGGAAATATCGGGGCCAATACAGTAACCCTTACCGTAACCGATGTGAATGGTAACACTTCTACAAATACGGCCACAGTAACGGTGAATGGATATATTCCATCTTGTACCCTGAGCGCTACGCCATCAAACAATACTTATACCGGTGCAGCGGCCAATCAAATGTTTATCGGCTACGGACCGCAAAGTATGAACCTGAGCTGTGCTGCAACAGGCGGTACCGGATTTAGCTATAGCTGGTCAGGTTCTTACCTGAATAGCACAAGTGGAAGCACAAACGTGTTCAGCCCGACTGCAGGAGGTAATTATACCATCGTATGTACGGTTACCAATTCAAATGGCTGTGAAACCACCTGTTCCATCACCATTTGTGTATTGGATATTCGTTCCAATAACAATGCGAACAACCAAAAGGTATACCTCTGCCATGTTCCGAATGGAAATAGCAACAACCCACAAACGCTTTCTATCAGCGTAAGTGCGGTTCCATCTCACCTGAACAACCATGGCGGTGACAAACTCGGTCAGTGCAGCCAAACTTGTGGTTCATTGAAAAACGAGCCGGTTGGAGAATTGTATGAAGTAGGAGAAGAAATTCACCTGATCGTATATCCAAACCCATCCAGCTCCATATTCAAGATTACCCTGGAAAGCGAAAGCGACGAGTTGATAACTGTAACATTATTTGATGCTACAGGAAAATTGATCAAAGAAATCGAGGGAGGGCATTCATTTGAGGAAATGCACCTGGACGCAAGTGGTTTAGCTCCTGGTGTTTACATGGCCGTTGTAAAACAGGGCGACCTGCTGAAAACGGTTAAACTTACAAAAACCGAATAGTTGAGCGATTAGTAAATGAAAAGGCCACCCTGGTTCCCGGGGTGGCCTTTTTGCGTTCATTTGAAATCAAAACTTTGAAATAAGCAGATTCCAAGCGTAATTCGCTGTACCCTGCGAATATGCCCAAACTGATTTTTGTCCTTTTTCTTGGAATTACCCTGCTCTCCTGTAGCGATCAGAATAAGGAACTTTCCACCCCTGAGTTTGATCAGGCTGTATCGGATCTCAATATCATCCGTTCAGAAAAGTATATCACCACTTTTCTGTTCAGTCTGGACTCGGCATTTGATCAGGTAGAAGAAAAACTTCCGCTCGACTGGTACCATTATTACGAGTTTAAGGCCTGGTATTTTATGGTTAAGCGGGATATGAATACGGCCCTGTTGTATACAGATAGTATGCTGCAGACCCTGACCCCTTTGCCCGGCATTGAATCAGAGTATGCCAATGCCCTGATCCAGAAAGGCATCTTGCTGCAGCACCTTAACTTGTACTCGGCTGCGCTCAATGAGTTTTATGCAGCCGGTTCTTTTGCCGAACGTTTTCTGGATCGATGTGGTTCTGTACGTGTATACAATCATTTAGGAATTGTACTTGTTGAGCAGGGAACCTATCATGAGGCGCTCTATTATTTGGAAAAAGCCCGCCAGAGTGCTTTGGCTTGCGACTCCTCCGATTTTTTCAATTTTTTTGTCAACCTGCAAAGTATCTATAATTCGATAGGATTATGCCACGAACGGCGATCCAATCTGGATAGCGCTAAATTCTATTACGAGGAAGGACTTGCCTTTATTAAGCGCTATGAAAGCCTCTACCCAAGAAACCATGATTTTATTCTGGCTGCCAGGGGTGTATTTTACGGAAACCTCGGAAATACGGAATTGATGTCGGGAAATTATGATCGGGCTGAAGAATTGTTGCTGGCTTCTATAGCTATCAACATGGAAAAAGGGCATTTTATCAATGACGGCATCTATACCCGAATAAAACTGGGCCGACTGGCTTTAGAAAGGGGACAACTGAAACGTCTGCCACCTATGATCGATTCCATAAAAGAGAATCTGAAGGAATATCCGGATAATGAAGCATGGAGGCGGCTTCATGCTCTGGAAGTAAACTATTTCCTGGCCATGGACGATAGTGCCCGAGCTTTTCTGGCAAGGGAAGATCAACTGAAAGCGGAAAACAAGCTGGCTGCTCTGAAAAAAGAACTCCCTTCGCTAAATGTCCCGGCTTCTTTGAGTTATTTCAGGCAAAATGAGGAGCTAAAAGCACTCCATGAAACAAATACACGGAATTTTATTGTCCTCGTCTCTGTCATTCTACTTCTCCTGTTAATGAGCATCATCGGATACCTTTTCCGGAAAAACTGGTTGAATGAAAAAGAGCATGCAGCAAAACTGGCAAATATCAATGAAGAATTGCGTCACAACAATGAACAGCTTATCCAGCTTATGGAGAATCTGGAAAGCAGCCAGGAAGAAAACACCCGCATCATGAAGGTTATTGCCCATGACCTGCGCAGTCCGGTGGCCGGCATTCAGGGGGTTTCTTCACTCATCCTCGATACAGAAGAGCTGACGAAGGAATTAAAAGAAGAGGTAAAAATGATACAGCGGATCAGCAATGATTCCCTTAAATTTATTGATGACCTCTTGAATACGCAGGGAAGCTTCCGGAACGAAGAAAAAAAGGACACCGACTTACTCGAACTCGTCGACTATTGCGTCAATTTTATGCAGCTCAGGGCCGACGAAAAGAAGCAACATATCCATGTAAGCGGTTCCCATGTTTTTGTGCCTGTATACCGCGAAAGGATCTGGCGGGTATTTAATAACCTCGTATCAAATGCGATTAAGTTTAGCCAGGTAGGCGGAGAAATAAACATACGCTTAAACGAAACAGCCACCCATGTACGCATTGAGGTACAGGATAATGGGATGGGCATTCCTGCAAAAATGGGAAAGAAAATTTTCGATGTCATGGGCGACAATGGCCGCCCCGGGACAGCAGGGGAAAGATCGTTCGGACTCGGACTCGCCATTTCCCTGCAGATCATGGAAGCCCACGAGGGCAGGATCTGGTTCGAAAGCGAAGAGGGGAGAGGTACCACGTTTTTTGTTGAATTTCCAAAACGGCTGAAGGCTTAATTAAATCTGTCCTCCCTACTTCCAATCCTCCCTACTTCCTTACCTTTTATTACCTTCGCCACAAAACTATTTTTATGAATAAAGTAGTGAGCAACGCCGCAGAGGCGATAAAAGATATTCAGAACGGACAGGTATTGATGCTCGGAGGATTCGGGCTTTGTGGAATTCCTGAAAATTGTATCAATGCCCTTGTGAAAAGCGGCGTGAAAGATTTAACCTGCATTTCCAATAATGCAGGGGTGGATGATTTCGGGATCGGATTGATGCTGCAGACAAAGCAGGTGAAAAAGATGATCGCCTCTTATGTGGGTGAAAATGCCGAGTTCGAGCGCCAATTATTGAGCGGTGAGCTGGAAGTAGAGCTTATTCCCCAGGGAACCCTGGCCACGCGCTGTATGGCGGCGGGTTATGGAATGCCGGCTATTTTTACCCCGGCGGGGGTAGGAACCGAAGTAGCGGAAGGTAAAGAAGTGCGCAATTTTAAAGGCAAAGACTATTTGCTTGAACATGCCTTTGAAGCCGATTTTGCCATTGTAAAAGCATGGAAAGGGGATACCCACGGCAACCTCATCTATAAAGACACGGCCAGAAATTTTAATCCCCTTATGGCGATGGCCGGCAAAATAACCATAGCCGAGGTGGAAGAACTGGTGCCTGCCGGGCAACTCGACCCCAACCAGATCCATACCCCGGGTATTTATGTTACCCGCATATTCCAGGGGGTGAATTATGAAAAACGTATTGAACAAAGAACCCTAAGAAGCTAAAACGATGTTGGATAAATTTGGAATAGCCAAACGTATTGCACAGGAACTGCAGGACGGATATTATGTGAACCTGGGAATCGGAATTCCTACCCTGGTGGCCAATTATGTACCGGAAGGGGTGGAGGTGATCCTTCAATCTGAAAACGGACTATTGGGAATTGGTCCCTTTCCTACCGAGGAGCAGGTAGACGCCGACCTGATCAATGCAGGAAAACAAACCGTAACTACCACGGCCGGTTCCAGCTTTTTTGATTCGGCCTTAAGCTTTGGTATGATCCGCGCCGGAAGGGTAGATCTTACCGTTCTGGGCGCCATGGAAGTGACCGATCGGGGCGATATTGCCAACTGGAAGGTTCCGGGGAAGATGGTAAAAGGAATGGGAGGGGCGATGGACCTGGTTGCCGCTGCAAAGAACATCATTGTAGCCATGCAGCATACCGACAGAGAAGGAAATTCAAAACTCCTCAGCGCATGCACCCTGCCGATCACAGGTTTAAAATGTGTACGAAAAGTAGTGACCAACCTCGGTGTTTTTGAGATTACGCCAGATGGATTCCTGTGTACCGAGTATGCACCCGGGGTTACGATCGAACAGATCAAGGCAGCAACAGCCGGGAGATTGACGATTTCGCCGGGGGTGCGGGAGATGAGCGTTTAACGTAGAGGCAGAAAATTTTCTGCCCTTACTGACCCAGCGGCCATTTACCGATCCTAAACCAATTAAAATGATAGAAGCACCCTTAAAGAGTGCTTCCCCGGAGCCCGAAGACCACGACTGAGTTGTAGCAATCGAGCAAAAAACGGAAACGAAAATGGGCTATATTGCATAAACGACTTTTGTGTAACTCTGTTGTCAAAAGAGCATTATGACAAAAAAGAAATGGGTAGGCGCACTATTTAACTTTTTCGTACCCGGACTTGGAATAGTCTATAGCCAAAATATAAGGAAAGGGGTTTTGACCTATATCCTGTTTTTCCTGGCGGTTTTCAGTTTTAGGTTTTTCGTATACAGCTTCGGACTATTCCTATTTGCAATGACACTGATTCTGGGTGCTTATGTATACCTGATCATTAGTGGATACCGCAGTATTGAAAAGGACAAGGTTTATGAACCTAAATCACTTGACAAATGGTATGTCTATACCTTAATTTTTGTCCTTCAGGTAGCATTTCTAGAGTCCATTAAAGGGCAGCCTCTCGACAAAATTTCACCCATAAACTTCGCTAGTACTCCCACTCCTTCTATGGATCCGGGCTTACGAGTAGGGGATATGTTCGCATATAAGAAAACCAAATCAATTGAAAGATATGATGCTACGGTCTTTTGGTTTCCAGACGATATGCAAACCATGTATATCAAAAGATGCATCGGCTTAGCGGGCGACAGTTTAAGAATTAGTAATGCGAAAGTATTTATCAACGGAGCAGCTTTACCCGATATCCCCTTAAAATTTCGATACATGGTAAGCATGGATGGTTCAAAAATCCATCCGAAGATTCTCGAAAAGATGCACATTGGACAAGACGATTATTATGCCTTTTCGTCCGACAGCAGTTTGTTCTTTTTAACAGAACAGCAGGCCAAGGAATTGAAAGAAGTACCGAGCATCAAAAAAGTTGAGCGGTATATTGAAACAGAAGGAGAGGTAAGACACAAGGTATACCCAAATTCCGAAACCCATAAATGGAACCTCGACTTTTATGGCCCACTGTACATCCCAAAAAAGGGGGACAAAATTCAACTGACAGATGAAAATATTACCCTCTACCTAAAATGTATCGAGTTTGAAAACGAATCGGTCGAATGGGATAATATCG
Source organism: Bacteroidota bacterium (assembly GCA_003531115.1). Taxonomy (GTDB): domain Bacteria; phylum Bacteroidota; class Bacteroidia; order UBA8524; family UBA8524; genus UBA8524. The sequence goes on from DQHT01000147.1 coordinate 34,450, forward strand.
GGCTTACAATCAACGGGCAAGAGCATGAAACCTATACGTTCAAGACGAACTACTACTTTATGATGGGCGACAACAGGCACAATTCCTTAGACTCAAGATCCTGGGGACTATTGCCGGAAGAATTGGTGAAAGGAAAGGCCCTGTACCTGATTTGGTCGGAGACAAGAGATCGGATTGGAGAGGAAGTGCGCTGAATGACAAGAAGGTCCAAATCTTCGAATCCCCCCAATCCTACAGTTCAACATCCTTCACCACCTTCTCCAAATAATACCCACCTTCCATCTCCACCCTCAACCAATAAACCCCACCTGGAAGATCAGCCAGAGGAATTATTTCCGTTTTCCCTGATCCCTGTTCAAGTTGAACCGCGATCTCCTGCCCCAGAGCATTATACATCCTCACCCCATGAATTTCCTTTCCATCAATAAAAATAGAATGGCTAAAGGGATTGGGATATAATTTTGGATGCGTTATGTCTGCTAAGGAGCTAGGTAGTGGCGGACTAACAAGTGAGCTATCCTGGCTCTGGCATGTGCTGCTTGTGGCTATAACATGTACCTTAACGGTATCATAAGGAAGGCCCGTGATGGAAAATGAAGGGCCTGTCAGATACAAGGAATCGTTGAGTATCCATAGATAAATTACCTGGGATAAAGGAAAGTTAATCGCTCCTTTAAAGGTGATACTATCCTGCCAGCCGGCACTAAATGTGGGATTGGGAATGCTGTCGGACTTAAAGCGAAACGTATCATTCAAAGCACAAAAAGATCGGCGGCTATTGAGAAAAAGTATCGTGGTGTCGGGACCCAGGGTCATATACCGGGAAGGATCCGTAATTCCGTCATTCCACAGGTAGTCGACATCGGGCTCCGGGTTCATTTGGCCGAATTGAATGGAATCAGCTATACATCCATGAAACACTAGGGAACTGCTGATTCGATTCGGATAAACCGGACCCTGAACCCGGAAGGTGTCGTAGGCATCCCATACGCAGCCGGCAGAATTACGAAGCTTGATCTGAAAATGATGGGTTCCTGTTTCCAAATAGGCAGAATCAACGGGGAAACTTAATGTTGTTGCCGTGTTTGTACTACTGTCAGTTATCTGCACAGAAGAATTTGCCCATATTACATTGTTGGGTGAGGGCAGTTGAAAGGTCAGTTTTCCGCAGCTGTCTAATTGGGTGATCGGGTTGGCGGATACGGGCGCGCGGGCGAAGAAGCTAAAGGAGCGAATCGACTGGCCTCTAATCGGACAAGCGTTGTCTTTCGCTATTGCCAGGAATTTATAGGGTATATTGCTTATCTGGCTACTATCAGGAGTAAAGCAGATCTCATAACTCGGATGGGGACCGCTGGTATCTAAAACAACGATATCCATACCTGAACTCAGAAGGCCGTCGAACTGAACGCTTACGGTGTCGGTCGAATCATCGTCTTCCGTTTGAATTTTGATACAGGTTCGCACACCTGCACAAACCTGGCGACTATAGGGAGGCAGAATTTGGGGAATTTCATTCGCTTGACTGGTTTGGATATGAATATGTTTTTCAATTTGTTTCCTGGTTACTGCGGTTTGAACACCGTTTATTTCTTTATAAACCGTGACCTGAATTGCCACCGTTCCAATTTGGTTCATATTGGTAGGACGGAAAAGGAGCGTTCCGTCAGTTGCTGAAAGTCGGAATCCTGCCGGCCATTGTAAGTTGTAGTTTGGAAACCCTAAATAAGTCATAGGATTCATTGGACTAAAACTACCTGAATAGGAAACAGNNTCCATATTTAAATTGGCAATCAGGTCTTGATTGAAAGCATAGATAGTAGGGCCATAATACTTGAGTTGCGGGGATTGCCTGCATGTATCTGCACAACGATTTAATTCGGTAAATACGCAAAAAGAGGTTCTGTTCCCATAGGTTGTTGCAATATTCGTAGTAGGTTCCTCGATATAAAGCTTGAACCCACACCCGGAATGGCTGCTTAGGTCAAATACTCCCCGGTAACGATGTTTTATTGTTTTATATGGATTACAGGTGTCGCTCCCCGGGCAATTTTCCGTCAGGTTGTATTCGATAAATTGCCCAAAAAGCGTGACACTGTCAGCCTGGAAAGTAGTCGTTGGTGTCTTTATATAGAGGGTGGGCGTATTAATGGTCGTACTGCACGAAGCGACCAGATCGACAAAAGCCTCGTATTTATTTTGCCCCAAACAACGGTAATTGATCTCTCCGCCGAGAATTTGAGCAGAAGCAGATGTACTCCACACGAATGTGAAGAGAAGATAGAGTTTGGCTTTCATCATGGTAGCAAGAGTGTTTTATGCTGCGAAAGGTTGCCTTAAGGTGTGGGATTGTGGGTGGGACTGTTTGATTGTTATTTGAACAGTCCCACAGTCCTACGGTCCCACAGTCCCACAAAAAAAATCCAGACGAGGCAGATTTCTCTGCCAGGTCCGGATTATATAGATACTGCTCTATCTGTAAAGACTAGATGCTCTCGAAATAGTAGATATACGTGTCGGAATCCTGTGTGTTTTTTAACCACAACTCATCGGTAGCCAAACGCTGTATATTGTAAAGGGTAGTGTCTGTTCCGATTACGATCTTCACATCTTCATCGTCATTCTGGAATGTCCAGGTGCCTTCAGAAACAGTGCGTGTGGGAAATCCAAATACAGTTCCCTCAACGGTTCTTTTCAATTTGCCATCTTCGTAGATCACATATTCATAAGTGGTTCCGTTCAGGTCCTGGGTAGTGGCATTTTTTTCATACTTCACCAAATTCCAGGAGTTTGTAATTCTGTTTTCACGCGATTTAAATGAAACAGCAGGATCATCTGTGCCTTTTCTGCAAGATGGAAGTACTGCAGCGGTCATAACTAAAACGAGGACAAGGATCAGATTAAATTTATTTTTTATCATAGTAGGATGTAATGAAGAATGGAGTGTTCCATAATCCGTTACAAAGGTGGAACTAACTCAATTCTTAGCTATTGCATATTTATTTTTAAATTTTGCATAATTCGCATCTTTTCCCCACTTGCCTAATGGCTAATTTTTTCGCAACTTCGCGGCACAATTTTTCAACCACTTAAGCTCCCTAATTCATGAAAGTTTCAGTAATCGGTGCCGGTAATGTCGGCGCAACCTGTGCAGATGTGATCGCGCACAAAGAATTGGCCAATGAAGTCGTTTTACTCGACATCAAAGAAAATTATGCTGAAGGTAAAGCCCTCGATATGTGGCAGACCGCTCCGGTAAACATGTACGATTCGCGTATCACCGGATCGACCAACGATTATTCGAAAACGGCCGGTTCTGAAGTGGTGGTGATCACCTCGGGCTTGCCACGTAAACCGGGAATGAGCCGCGATGACCTTATCGCAACCAATGCTAAAATTGTAAAATCGGTAACTGAACAGGTGGTGAAATATTCGCCAAATGCTAAAATTATCGTGGTTTCGAATCCGCTTGATGTTATGACCTACTGCGCCTACCTTACGGCTAATGTAGATTCAAAACGGGTATTCGGAATGGCCGGTATCCTGGATACTGCCCGCTACCGTGCATTTCTGGCTACTGAGCTGAATTGTTCTCCAAAAGATATTCAGGCTGTATTGCTTGGCGGACATGGTGACACCATGGTTCCACTACCCCGTTNNTTGTGCCTGGTTACAGGGTGAGTATGGATTGAAAGATATTTACCTGGGTGTACCTGTGAAATTGGGTAAAAACGGGATCGAAGAAATTATCGAACTCAAACTCAATGAAAGTGAAAAAGCATTGTTGAATACTTCTGCCACAGCGGTTAAAGAAGTCATGAATGTTTTGGATACGATTGAGTACTAAAATTCAGTCAGTTTAATGCCTAAAGCAACCAGCATAAAGATACCTATCACTATTGAAAATATCGATGGTGATGGGTATCATCTTTTTATGGAGATCAAGATTGGCCGAAAAAAACTTCGTGCTCTTGTTGATACCGGTGCTTCGAAATCAGTGATCGGCAAGGAGTCGATAAGCAAGCTAAAAGGGGTGGAGTCTGTCAGTGAAAGCGAAAGCCAGGCAAAGGGCATAGGAGAACAAATGCTCGATACTACCATTGCCAGGATCAATAAATTAAAAATGGGTACGGCCGAACTTAGAAACCTGCATGTGGGCGTACTCGATCTGAGCCATATCCGAAGTACCTATAAAAGTATTGGCATTGATCCGTTCACCATTATTATTGGTGGCGACGTGCTGGCCCATTTCGGTGCGGTAATCAATTACAAAAAATCCTGGATTCAAATAACGGTTTGCCCTTAAACGTTTTCCTTTTGCAGGAGGGCAGGGATCGTTTTTAAGATCAACTTAATATCTCTTCGAAAAGAGTAATCCCGCGCATAGTCATTATCGAGCTGCATACGTTCTTCTTCGCTCATTTCTCCTTTTCCGCGTTTGGTTACCTGCCAGAGTCCTGTAATACCCGCAGGGGCCAAAAAACGTCGTGCAAAACGGTCGGTGGTAATTTTTTCTGCCTCATACAAGGGTAAAGGCCGGTTACCCACAATCGACATATCGCCAATAAACACATTCCAGAGCTGAGGCAATTCGTCGAGGCTGGTATTTCGTATGAATTTCCCCACCCGGGTCACTCGCGGGTCGTCTTTGATCTTGATAAAGGTGGCTCCTTCTTTTTCTTTTTTTAACTGGCGGAATTCTGCTTCGGTTAAAGCCATTCCATCGGTGTATAAAAGTCCGCTTGCATTTTCTGATGTTTTTGACCTGCTTTCATCACCGGCCGTGTTCGGGTCTGTCGCTGTGCCGTACTGATTCAGGTGTTTCAGCTCCTTGAGCCGGGAATCAGCCCCGGTATACATGGAGCGGAACTTGTAAAATTTAAAGGCTTGAAAACCGGTTCCGATACGCCAGGAATAATAAAAAACAGGTCCCTTTGATTCGATCCGGATGGCCAGGGCAATGAGAAGAAACAGGGGAAGGAGCAAAATAAGCGCACAAAAGGAGCTTATCACGTCAAACAAACGTTTGACCAGGGGCATTTGATAGCGAATATCAGCAGTGTTGTCAAGTGTATATTTGGCAGGATGTTCGATCAAATAATTCATGCGGCGGATCACATCCTCAGCAGTGCTCGATTCGTCAAACATTTCGCTGAGCTTGGAACGTAAGGCTGCCTCTCTGTTTAACTGGGTAATTCTCCCTGTTTTCCATACGAGCGGATATATGCCCAAACTGGCCAGTTTTTGGATGATCTGAAGGGGCGGACGCTCACTTCCGAAAAAGATGAGCCCGTTGATATGGCTGATGCTTTTTTCCTGGAGCCCGTGAATGAGGGATACGAGGTCGTCGTAGGGAAGAATATTGAATTCAGACTCAAGTACTTCCATATCAAAGGAAAAAGGAGATTTATTTACATGGACGCAGGCGATCCTATATTTTTTCTCCTCCATGGCTTAGCGCATCCTTCTGAAAATATTGTTGATCCGGGCCTCTAATTCTTCCGGATTAAAAGGTTTTATCAGGTAGTCATCTGCTCCGGCATTCAGGCATTTGATCTTGTCGGCTGTATTTTCGTTTCCGCTCAGCATGATCAAAGGCACGTCGCGATACAGGCCGCTCGAACGAATTTGCAGGATAAATTCGAATCCATTCATCTCCGGCATATTCATGTCGGCGACGATCACATCAGGCATATTTCCCTGCTGCAACCATTGCACCGCTTCCTGTCCGTTATTTTTCTGAACGACCTTGTATTTCTTCCCGAAAACAAAATCCAGTATCATCAGGATGGATTTCTCATCATCCACTGCCAACAGTGTTTTTTCCATTTAAAAATCCCCCGATCAGTTTTATGCCCGTCAAAGCTACAAAAAGCCTTCAATACGGGTTTAAATTATTAGCCAAACTTGTACGAAATACCAATGCCCAACACTTGTTTGAACTGGGTGCGCGGTCCTCTTTGTTCTGGCCGGTCTTTAATTTCTATCAAAATATCCTGGTCATAGATGAGGTGGGTAAAGAGGGTGGCCGACATAAACTTGTTCACTTTCATGTTGATATTGGTTTCCCAGTTCACGTCGACATTCTTCCGGTTCGGCTTGTTTTCATCTGTATAATTATTAAACAGGTCGAGCTTCGATTTCAGATTCACGTTTTTAAGGATATCGTAGTCGACCATGACCATTACAAAGGCCCCGATCTCAGGCCGAAAACGCTGGCCTGGCGTGATTACGGCAAAAGTTACCGGGTCAAGAACAGCCCTTTTTACCCCGTAATCTCCGGAGTCGGCATGGCGTTGTTCGTTAACAAAAGTAAATTTCCCTGCAATGGGGGCAATGAGTACGCTAAAGTGTTTGTTTTTCGAATAACTCATCCCCAGGGCAAACTGCATCCAGGCTGGCGACATAAAATTGGAGACCATTCTGCCTTCAGTAAAGGTAGCATCAAACTGGGTCTTGAAAGAGGCAAATCCGGCATAGTACCAGTCGCCAAAAGCCTTACGGCCAATACGCGAGTTTAACTCGATCCGGTCATCATTTTTTTGCAGGGGTGTACCATCCGCCTTGACCATCCCATAATTGAGCAATAAAGTATTCTCCCAAAGGATTTTTTCGCTTTTATAACGTGCCTGCAGGTTGGAGTTACCCAGTATTGCATAAGAGCCTGTTCCTCCCGCTGCCCAGTTATTTAAAGAAGTTTGTGAAAAATTGAGGTTAAAAATGCCCGAATATTTCCAGCCCATTATCGTGTCGCTATCGGTAACCTTGGTCTTTTTCAGTTCATCGCCTTCCTGTTTGATTACCTGAGCAGAAAGTGACAAAAACAAACAACCGAAGATCAGGGCTGTTCCAATACGTTTAAATGGTTTCATAGGTTTTGGTTTTAGCGCAAGCGTATATCCTGACTTCCTACCAGGAAGCCGTCGGCATAAATCTCAGCTTTATAATTCCCTTCTTCCCACTCGCTTCCTTTGTCGTAATAGAAGGTCACATCCTGGCCGGTATTGTCGAAATCGATCTCATGAACCATGGTATACAGGAACTCCTCGCTACCTACGTTAAAGGTTCCTCCTCCCAAACTTTCGTTCGACAGGGTAGTTCCACCTGGTCCAATAATTCGAAGATAGAATTTTTTAGCCCCGAGGTCAGCAACATAATTCAGGTCAAGTTTAAACTGAATCTTCATCAGGTCGACGCGGTTGGAACGTGAGGTCTCTGTTTCTCTGCCGCTGCTTCGTTTGTTAATGCCAAGCACATTCAAACTGGTAAGACTCAGTTTTTTTCCAAGGTTTACTTTGTTTTCCAGGGCAATGGTCTTCATGGTCAGGTTTTCCGTTTTGCCCCTTTCCTGATTCAGGGTTTCCTGTATTTCCTTATTCTGCTTCTGGAGTTTTTCGTTTTTCTCCGTCAGTGCAGCAATTTCCGACTGGTATTTTTTCACATAGTAGCGCAGTTTTTCCAACTCTTCCCGCGCGACACCCAGCTTTTTGCGGTCTTTTAAGAGAAGTTCGATCTCCGCGGCTTTGGCCTGGATCTCTTTGGTTTTTTCCACAAGCAGTGAATCCATCCCCAGCGTCTGGCCTTTTAATTCTTCCACCTGAGCCATGGTTTCTTTCAGGATTGAGTCGATCTCATTCCTGGCATCTTCAACTTCAGTAAGCTCTTCCGTAGTGCTGGTGAGCTCTTTGTCTGTGTTTACATAATGGTAGATAAAAAAACCATTCATGATCAAAAGAACGATGATGATGGTGATCAGGTAAACTTTGCTTCTGTCTTGCGATTGACGCGTTTCCATACTTGAGTTTTTGCAAAAATAGCTAAATATACCCGAATGGAAAGTTGCAGGCATCGGGCTAAGGTTTAACTTTGCCCATTATCGGTGATACGTGGAAGTAAAAGAAATTTTTATAGAAGGCCCCCTGCTCATACAACCCAGGGTTTTTTTTGATGAGCGCGGCTATTTTTTCGAAAGTTACAATAAGGATATTTTCAATAGCTTAGGAGTGGATGAGGAGTTTTTACAAGACAACCAAAGTCTTTCCCAAAAAGGGGCTCTGAGAGGATTGCATTTCCAGGCGCCTCCTTTCGCACAAGGAAAATTGGTGCGTGTTGCCCGCGGTGCCGTGTATGATGTGATCGTGGATATTCGGAAAAATTCTGCTACCTATGGACAACATTACGGGGTAGAACTGAGTGAAAATAATTTTACCATGTTATGGATACCCGTGGGTTTTGCACATGGATTTAGCACGCTCGCCGACAACACACTTTTTCAATACAAATGCACCCAGGTTTACAACAAAGCCAGCGAAGGTGGAGTAATATGGAATGACGCGGAAATCGGAATAAACTGGCAGATCGACAATCCGATATTATCCGAAAAAGACCTGCTTTTACCTGCTTTGAAGGATTTGAAAAGTCCTTTTTAACTGATAATTGTCATATTCCTCTTTTAATGGAAATCTTATTCTTGCAACATGGATTTAAAACCTGAAATATTGGATCTCCTCGAAAAATTGGAGGAAAAATACAAAGCTACCGGACAGGATATTCAATCTTACCTCGAAGGACTCCTTTACGCCGACTACGTAACTTATTGGGATTATATACAAACCGACACCCTCTTGTCCCTGCAAAAACCGCGTACGCAGATACCGGATGAGGAAATATTTATCATGTACCATCAGGTAACCGAGCTGTATTTTAAGCTGGTATTGCATGAAATGAAGCAGGTAGCCACCAAAACCGACCTTACTCCCGGGTTCATGGCTACCCGTGTTACCCGGATGAACCGTTATTTTGAAACCCTGACCCAGTCATTTGCCATCATGATCGATGGGATGGAGGTGGAGCAGTTCCTGAAATTCAGGATGGCCTTGTTGCCCGCTTCTGGATTTCAATCTGCCCAATACAGGATGATCGAGATCCTCTCTACCGACTTCATCAATCTGGTGGGTAAAGATTTTCGTGCAGGTTTTGGTCATGACGCCTCTATTGCAGAGATGTACGACAAAATTTACTGGAAAGCCGGAGCCACCGAACTGGCTACCGGAAAGAAGACACATACACTCATCCAGTTTGAACAGAAATACAGCGCTACCTTTATCGAACTTGGAGAAAAATACCGAAATACAAACCTGTGGCAAAGGTTTAGTGAATTGAATTCAAAAGACGAAGCCCTGCTGCACGCCATGAAGGAGTTCGATCTGAACGTAAATATTCGCTGGCCCATGGTGCACATGAAATCGGCTGCACGTTATCTGAGAAAAAACCCCGAAGACATCAAAGCAACAGGCGGTACTAACTGGCAGAAATACCTGTCGCCTCCTATTCAGAGAAGGATTTTCTATCCGAGTATTTGGTCTGAGGGTGAGCTGGCTTCCTGGGGGAGATAAGGAAGTTTTCAGTTTTCACCCGCCTTCGCGAAATTGCTTCGGCGGGTAAAAGTTTTCAGTGTTCAGTGGGCTAATCAATCCCCTCATCTCCTCACCCCCTAAACTCCCCATCAAAGGTCTTTGCTAAATCTTTCTCCTTATCTCCAAGTCCCCTCGTCCCCCAGTCTCCAAGTCTCCAAGTCCCCTCGTCTCCAAGTCTCCTCATTTAGACAGTAGCAATAACCTTCAGTTCAATCCCAATCGGTGTCGGTAAACAATTAATCTCAATAGTAGTCCGGCAGGGAGGATTTTCTTTAAAATACTCCGCCCAAAGGGCATTGTAAATTTTGAAATCGTCTTTCATATTGGTCAGAAAAACGGTGACATCAATGATGTTCTCCCAGCTTGAACCGGCATCTTCGAGGATATAGCGTACATTTTGAAATACAGAATGGCATTGAGTGGCGATATCATAGGAGAGGATAGTGCCGTTTTCATCAAGCTCCACACCCGGTATTTTTTTGCTTCCGCGTTCACGGGGTCCAACCCCGCTGAGGAATAACAGATTGCCTACTTTTTTGGCGTGGGGGTAAAGTCCTACGGGCTCGGGGGCTTTGCTCGAGTTAATATCCTTATTCTGCATCATTCAAAATTTTGACGCAAGGTAAAAAAGTTTGAGGCATTAGCCTATTTCTTCGGCTTGGGCCCTGGCTGGGGTTTTACCAAGGGTTTCGGAGGTTCGGGTTTTTCAACCTTCAGCCCCGTATCCCAGATATAGACCACAAACTCCCTCGGCTCGCGAACAACCGAAACCGTAGCGATATATTGGTTGTCCTCGTTGATAGACACGCACTTGGTCGCTTCACCTTTGCTTGGAACGGAGATAAGATGCTCTCCGGTCGTTGCATCCCAAATGCGGGCCGTGCCATCATTGCTGGCGCTGAGCACATATTTTAAGTCGCGGCTCAGCTCAACATGATTGATGGTCCAGGTATGCCCCGTGAAGGTTTTTAACAGCTTAAATGTTTTTACATCCCAGAGCTTAACCGAATTATCCAGTGAAGCACTTACCAGTCGCATGGCCGATTTATAAAAAACAAAATACAAGCTGGTAATTTCTCCTGTGTGTCCTTTGAGGGTTTTCGCCTCCTTACCCATATAGTTCAATACTTTGATCTCACCGTTTTGAAGGCCGGCATAGAGAAAGTTCGTATGACCGATGGAGATGGCCGTTACGGGCATACCTAAAGGAAATTTTCGCTTGGAATATTCCCCTTTTCTAAGGTCGTAGGGACGAATATTTCCGTCGCTACTGGAGGTGTACAGAAAGCGCAAGCCAAAGTCGAAAACCATATCGGTTATTGGTCCTTCGTGGTCGAACTCAAGCATTTTGGAAGAGTCCAGAAAGTAAATTTTGAGTTTGTTGTCTTTCGAGGCACTCGCAATAATGGCATTATCACGTGATACAGCCACCTGGGTTACTTCATCGTCATGGCTGTAGCTGTATATCTCGATCCAGTTGGTAGCCTCATAATAATGTACCGTTCGATCCATCCCCGCCGTGATTAAACGACGTCCGTCGAGCGAATAAACGGCGCAATTGATATCGTTGGTGTGTTCGTGAAGGCCCATCACCGTGTCGGTGAGTGTTTTTTGGGCAAAGGCCGAGAAGCTACAGATGCATAGCGAAAGCATCCAAACGGGTTTTTTCATAAGCTTATGTTTATCCCTTATATAGCATCCACTTGATCAATTCCTTGTAGGTGGGTTTCTTACCATACATCAGAATGCCGACCCGGTAAATACGGGAGGCCAACCAGGTGATCGCTATAAAGCCAAAGATCATAAAAATCATTGACAATACCAATTGCCAATTTTCGACACCGAATGGAAGCCGCACCATCATTACGATGGGCGCGGTGAACGGGATCATGGAAAAGAGGGTTGCCAGTTCGCCATGGGGGTCTTTGAGCACAACACTCTGGGCTATGATAATAGAAAAAATTAGCGGGATGGTAATGGGAAACATAAACTGCTGGGTATCCGTTTCGCTGTCGACTGCCGAAGCAATAGCAGCGAACATGGCACTATAAAGCAAATATCCGGTAACAAAATAGAACAAAAAGCCAAGTATCAGGGTCAGGAAATCGAGTTGAAACAGCGCACCCATCATGCCCATACCGGGAGCTACTCCTCCCGAAGTTCCCTGTACCAGGGCAGCAGTTTCTTCCGGGTTCATACCCATGCTTGCAATAATCGGCGTAATGATGGCAATAAGGACTGTGCTTAAACCTATCCATATAAAAACCTGCGTTAAGCCAACCAGAGCAATTCCGATGATCTTTCCCATCATCAGGTCGAAAGGTTTGACACTCGAAATGATTACTTCCACGATGCGGTTGCTTTTTTCTTCAGCAACCCCTTTCATCACCTGAACGCCATATAAAAAGATAAAAATATAGATGAAAAAGGCACCCACAAATCCGGCCCCGGCATTCACGGCCGAATTGTCTTCCTTGATCTCTCCTCCGCTGATAATGGCGGCACTGATCGCTACATCGGTTTTCAGGCTGTCAAGTGTTTCTTTTCTCAATCCTGAACGTATGAGTTTTTGCTCTTTAATGGCAACTTCCAGATGGCCTTCCATGGTCTGTTGTTCAACAATATTCAGGGAATAAGCGGATAAAAAACGAGCTCCTTTGGGTTGATCAATACTAAATGTAGCGGGTATCATCAGCGTGCCATCATAGGCTGAAGTGTCGCCTCCCCGGGGGTTAACGGAATAGTGGATCGTAGAGGAGCCTTTGATCCCATCCTGAAAAAGCCCGCTTTCATCCACCACGTGGATGTTTTTTTGTTCTGAGCTTTGTGTGTCGCTCATGGCAAGCCAAATAATTGCCCCATAAAAGGCAGCAAGAAGGAAAGGTCCAAGCAGGGTCATTACAACAAAGGATTTTTTTCTTACCCGGCTCTGGTATTCGCGGCCGGTTACTAAAGCTATATTCCTCATAATTGTGCGCCTATTCGTTCAATAAAAATGTCTTTGATGGAAGGGATCTTTTCTCTGAATTCCAGCAAATGGGCCTGCTTCATTACTTCCTGTATCAACTCATTGATGGCTGCATCCTTTTGCATCACGAAAAGACTGTGCGTGGCGCCATCGCGCAAAGCTGTATCCTTCCTTTCCAGCACTCCGGGTAAGCCGGATTTCAGGGTTCCGGTATAAACCAATTCGAATTCAGATTTTTTAAAGCGGTTCCTGACTTCATTGACCTCCCCTTCAATGATCACCTTTCCATTGTTGATCAGGGTAATGTCATCGCAAAGTTCTTCTACAGATTCCATGCGGTGGGTAGAAAGAAGGATGCAGGCCCCCTGGTCGCGTAATCCCAGTATCTCTTCCTTGATAATTTCAGCGTTCAGAGGATCAAATCCTGTAAACGGTTCATCCAGAATGATCAGCCGCGGTTTATGCAACACGGTCAAAACAAACTGAACTTTCTGCTGCATTCCTTTGGATAGTTCTTCGAGCTTTTTCTTTTTCCAGTCGCTCATCTCCAGCTTGTCAAACCAATGCCTGATCGCTGCCATGCAGTCTGTTCTGCTCAGTCCTTTCAAACGACCGAAATACATTGCCTGGTCGAGGATGGTCATTTTCCGGTACAAGCCACGTTCTTCGGGGAGGTAGCCAATGCCACTGATGAGCTCCTGGCGCATTTTCTGATTTTCGAAAAACACTTCGCCACTATCTGGCGCAGTGATCATGGTTATGATACGAATGAGGGAAGTTTTACCGGCACCATTGGGACCGAGTAATCCAAGAATTTTACCGGGATCCGCCTGCAGACTCACCTGGTCCAAGGCTGTTTTTCCGGAATAGTGTTTTGAGACAGACTTTACGGATAGCATGCCGGTGCAAATTAAGGCAATGGCTGTAACCAGAAAAGCAATTAAGACAGATGGCTTACTTTAGTGGATAAGCCGCACTATTCGTAGATCAATTTGAGTTTAGCGCTGGTAGGGTGCGATTGGCAGGTCAATACATAACCTTCATTAATTTCAGAATCCGAAAGCCCCTCGCGTTCGTCCATAAATACACTGCCTTCTATGATCTTAGCCCTGCAGGTCGTACAAACACCCATCTGGCAGGCGTAGGGTGGGTCTACATTTTGGTCCTTCGCGGCTTCCAAAACCGTTACCCCTTCAGGAATGGTGATCTCGAATTGTTTGCCATTAAATAGAATAGTGGCCGCTGCTGTACCGTCAAAGGGCTCCTCATGTGCCGGAGCGGATGCAGCCGTTTCTTTGCTGACCACAGGAGTATTGAAATATTCGGTATGGATGAGCTCCTGAGCGGTGCCCATTCCTTCAAGTGCCATTTTAACAGCATCCATCATGCCTCCGGGTCCGCAAATAAAATACTCGTTCACGCGTCCTTCTTTTTGCAGGTTTTTGGTGATGGATTGGTAATCAGCTATAGTTGGTCGTCCAACAAAACCTGAAAAACCTGCCGGAGCATTTTCCAGACAATGTACAATATTTAAGCGCTCAGGATGGGCCGAGGCCAGATTTGCCAACTCTTTATGGAAGATGATGCTCTGTTCGTCGCGGTTGGCGTAAACCAGACTGATCGTACTTAATGGTTCCTGTTTGAGTATGGATTTGAGCAGGCTCATGATCGGGGTAATTCCCGAACCTCCACCAAAAAGCACATAGTTTTTTCTGTTTTCCGGATCGATTTCAGCCGTAAAATTGCCCATCGGAGGCATAAGTGCAATCGTGTCTCCGGCTTTGAGCGTGTCGTTCAGAAAGGGAGAAACCTGTCCGTCAGAGACTTTTTTTACGGTGATAGCCGGATGAGGGTCGGTATAAGGTGAGCTGCAAAATGAATACGCCCTTCTCTGTTCTTTCCCATTTAACCAGGTACTGACCGTAACATACTGGCCTGGAAGGTAGCTGAAAGTAGTTTTTAAGGGTTCCGGGATTTCGAAAACGATGGTGGCGGCATCAGGGGTTTCCCGTATTATTTCGCGAACTTGAATAGAATGAAACGATAATGACATGGCTTTGAAAGGTCGCAAAAATAACACTTATTCGTTGCGGCATGACGAAAATTGCCATTATTTCTATTTCGGCATCCGCAGGGCTTCGAGCATCTCATCACTGATGGCATCGGCATAAGCGCCATAGGCATCAACCAACACCCCGCGGGAACCATCTTCTGCGGTAATCGCGTAAAGAATGGAGCTGTCGTCAGGATCATTCAGGCCTTCAAAGCGGAAAAAACGATCAACCTGAAAAGTTTGAGGGGGATAACATTCACCACTTGTATTGCAAACCAGACTGTCCCGGGTCAAATTAAAATCACGTGTATATCCTTGCTGTTTCAGCGAATCCAGTGCCTCAGTTAAGGTGTTGTAGCTTTCCATCTAACTAAGTTAGTCATTTCCGGGCATAAGTCAAAGCACAGATCAGGATACTTTCCATCCGTTCGGCACCTCCCTTTCAGGCTTGAGCAACACGACTTTATTCTCGCTTCCAAGGCAGCCTAAAATGAGGCATTCGCTCATAAAAGTTCCGATTTGCCTGGGGGGAAAATTGGTAACGGCGACCACTTGCATTCCCAAAAGGGTTTCCGCCCGATAAAAGTCTGTGATTTGTGCAGAGGATTTCTTTACCCCCATTTCACCGAAATCAATCCAAAGTTTGATCGCCGGCTTCCGGGCTTCCGGAAATGCCTCCGCACGCACCACAGTTCCGATGTGCATGTCAATTTTGCTGAAGTCGTCCCATGTAATCATACCCAAAGGTATCAAATCTCCGGTAGCCTGATCACCTGAAAACGATTCTCATCAAGAGGGATATACCCAAAATCGTAACACAAAAAACAGGGATTCCCCGCTTGTTTCTCATGAACTGCCGTGATCAATTCAAAATCAAAACCTCTCCGAAGCAACCAACTTCGCTGAATGGTCCGCTTTCCGCTTTCCATCAACTCAAATAGGATCTTCCGATTCCGGCGTAAGCCGCGGTTAATTTCCCGCATCACACGACCTTCCTCTACGTTCAGCCGATTATGAAACTGATTTCTACAGGTTTCATTACAAAACTTTTTGTCGATCCTGCCTCTCAACGCTTCTCCGCATTCGAGACAACACATCCTGGTTTCCATACACTCAAATTTAAAAAGCCTTTTGTCAGCGTACTGTTTAAAAACGCAAAGAATTAACTGATTTCTGTCAAAAAAAATACAGCTGCATCATAGTACCTTAGCTGCGCCAAATTGAAGCCATGATCAAGCAAACTCTACTGAGTCTCTTGCTGAGTATACTCTGTTTCCCCTTGTTTGCCCAGAATGTTTCCAACGAAGGGAAACTGTTTTGGGTTGGGCATATGGGGCATATCGACGGTACCGGTTCCAATTTTGCCCTCTATATTACCACCGATGCCGCTACAAGTGCATTGGTAAGGGTTTCTATTCCGGGGGGCACTTACAACCAGTTGCATGTTATCCCTTCAAATCAGGTGGTTGTAGTCACCCTTCCATCAACGCAAACGTATATGAACTGTACGGATTGTATCCGTGATCAGGGGGTTAAGATCGAATCCATGAACCATGATGTGGTGGTTTATGCACATATTTATTCGAATGCACGCTCCGATGCCACCCTGCTTATCCCCGTAGAGACCCTGGGCAAGGAATATTATGCGCTTGCCTTTACTCAAAGTCCGGTAAGCAACTCCCAGCGCTCAGAATTTATGTTGGTTGGAGTAGAAGACAGTACCTATATCGATATTTATCCGAGTGTTGATATCCTCCCTTCAAAAACGGCAGGCGTGAAGTATACTGTCATGCTCAATACAGGTGAGGTATATCATGCCCAATCAAATACCGATGTTACCGGCACCCGCCTGGTTGCACGCTCTGCCAATGGCATTGCCTGTAAAAAAGTAGCCGCATTCAGCGGCAGCAGCTTTACCCGGGTAGGATGTACCGGCGCTTCAACCGGTGATAATCTGTACCAACAACTCTTCCCCACCACTTCCTGGGGGATGGAGTTTGTTACTGCTCCACTCAAAACCCGAAATGGCGACCAATTTCGGGTCCTGGCAAAATACGACAGCACCAAAGTGTTGATCAATGGCGGAACTCCTCAATACCTGGATGAAGGCGAATATTATTCTTTTGTGAGTGCAACACCCAATTATGTTCAGGCAGATAAGCCCGTAACTTTTGCCCAGTATCCACGCACTCAAAACTGCGATGGCGTTACCGGTGACCCCACCCTGATCGTTATTCCGCCCATCGAACAAATGGTGAAATATGTGGCGATGTACTCCAGCCCGTACCAAAACATCACAGGCCAATATCTGAATATCATAACCCGTACCAGCGATACTTCTAAATTTCGCCTCGATGGACAAAAAATCCTGTTCACGTCAATGGCGAATAAACCCCAATTTGCTTACGCCATGCAAACGGTTAACAGTGGCATACACCGAATGAATTCTGACTCGTTCTTTCAGGTTGTCGCGTATGGATTTGGTACGGTGGAAGCCTATGGATATGCAGGGGGTACCAATATCAAAAACCTGGTTCAGAGCATTTCAGCCTCCAGGGATTCCATGTGCCTGGGAGATACAGTTACCTTCAGAGCAGAAGTAAATTATGTACCGACTTCAATGAGCTGGTATTTTGGCGACGGAAGCACGGATACGGTGAGCATGGTGCATAAACATATCTATGCCGCGCCGGGCGAATATGTGGTTTCTCTTGTTACACGAAAAGAGGGGATGGTTGATTGTGGTTCGACCGACTCTACGGTTTACCGGGTTCGTGTACATGCTTACCCAAAGGCCGCATTCTCCATCGATGAAAATTGCCTGCGCGACACCTTCCGTTTTAAAGACCTGAGCATCTCAACGAGCACCAAAAGTTATGTGAGCAAATGGAGCTGGACTTTTGGAGATTCAGTTAACAGCGTGCTTCAAAACCCGATTCGTTATTTTAACCGTTACGATTCTTTTCCTGTTGAATTGGTCGTATGGAACAACAACCTGTGCAGCGATACGGTCTATGGAGCTCATTTTGTCAATCCACATCCCGAGCCATCCATCGTAAAAAACGACACCTGTCCCAATTTACCGGCATTTTTCATTGACCAGAGTTCCATCGACCAGGGGACGATCAGCCTTTTTCTCTGGCAATTTGATTCCATTACCACTGCCTCAGGCCAGTTGGTCAGCTTCAGTAGTTCTGATCCGGGAACCCATTTCCTCGACCTTTTTCTTCAGTCAGATTCAGGTTGTACGGCTAATTACCGTGATTCTTTTGTTGTTTATGAACAGCCGCTAGCTTCCTTTAGCGTGGCCAATGCCTGTTATGGCAATCCCATTGTGGTGAACGATTCATCCTTATTGGCCGAAACCTACTTCTGGGATTATAGCGATACCAGCTTTATCGGCCCGGCAATACCTTATGTGTTCCAGGATACCGGCATCTATACCCTGAAACTGACTGTGCGCAGTTTTAACGGCTGCCTCGACAGTACCCTGGAGCAGGTGAATATCTATCCCAATCCCTATGCGCGATGGAAGAGTTTTGGAAATTGTTTGAATGACAGGTATGTATTCATCCCTGAATTTGATACGATCGCCTATCCGAACTGGACCTATAACTGGCTGATCGATGGTGCAAACATGACAGGAGCCGGTCACGAATTGGCCTTTTCTTCTGCTGGGTCAAAAGTGGTCAGTCTTAAGGTAAGCAGTCCTGAGCAATGTGAAACCACTTTTAATGGAACGGTCTATGTAAACGCACAACCGGTGGCAAATCCTTTCTACCAACAAAATTGCGAAGCTCAGCCCGGTCAGCTTATCGACCATTCGGATTATAAGGGCAGCAGTAATTTTTACCACCGCTGGACCTGGGGAACAGCGACCTATTACGATTCCATAAAAAGTATAGTGCCTAATGCCGGCATGCCCGCCGTGGCTATGTTGCTGGTACTTACGGATAGCAATTGTTCTGACAGTGCTATGGTCAATCTTCCGGCTATTCCGCTGCCAATTGCAGGTTTTAGCAGTTTGGGTGAATGTCCGGAGGCCCCGGTGGTTCATAAAGACCAGAGCGTTTCCGGACTGAATGATCCCCTTATATTACGGCAATGGAGTCTGAATGGTTCTTCAACGGGGAATCTGGATAGTTTTGGCTGGACCCCTGCAACGGGTGGAGACTATGTGGTCGAGCTGCAGGTAGTATCGCAGGCGGGTTGCCGGGATACGCTTATCCAGAATATCCATATTTTAGATAAGCCTGTTGTGAATGTAGAGAAATTTCCTGCCTGTGTGACGCTCATGGCCGAATTGGAAGATCAAAGCACATTGACCGAACATACCATCACCCAATGGGATTGGCTTTGGGATGGAAAGAGCTATTCCGGGAAAAGGATCGGTGAAACGTTCCCTGATCCGGGCTATTATTCTTTTTCTCTGGGCCTTCGTACCAATAAGGGATGTGTGTTTCCAAATGTTTCAATCGACAGCATTTTTATTGCCCCAAAACCCACAGCGAAATTTGTGTCAAATCGACCCTTTTCTTTGATGGATGACCCTGTATTTACCTTCACAAATCAATCGACCGGGGCTTCCATCAATCTGTGGGATTTTGGTGACGGCAGCTTTTCATCCGATAATTCTCCTTTGCATACCTATGCTGATACCGGTATTTGGTGGGTTAAACTGAATGTAGAAAATAAGTATGGCTGTTTGGATAGTTTCACAAATTCAGTACGCATTCGCCCTATGCTGGAATGTTATATTCCGAATGTGATCAGCCCGAATGGAGACGGGATCAACGATATGTTTGAGCCGGTTTGTGAAGGCCTGGAAGTGTATGAACTCTATATTCATAACCGATGGGGACAACAAATTTACCACAGCACCAATTCCGAACCCTGGCAGCCTTTTTCTGATACGTTCAGGTCCATTCCGGAAGGATTGTATGTGTACACCATGGTATTGCGCGATTACCTCGGAAATCCGAAGTATTACAAAGGGACCGTTGTCTTATTGCGTTAAAATGATATTTTTGCAGTCAAAATCTCCCATTGGCACAGATTGCAAAACTCCCGTCGATTTTGGTTCTCGAAGACGGAACCGTATTTCATGGCACTTCAATTGGTAAAATTGGAACCACCACCGGTGAAATTTGTTTTAATACCGGTTTAACAGGTTACCAGGAGATCTTCACTGATCCATCCTATTTCGGACAAATTCTTATCGCCACCGTTGACCATATTGGAAACTATGGCATCAGCGATGAGGACCATGAATCCGGATCGATCAAGATCGCAGGATTGGTCTGTAAAAATTTCGCCCATTCTTTTTCACGGGCCAAGGCGAAATACAGCATCCATGAATATTTTACCGAACAAAACCTGGTAGGCATAGCCGATATCGATACCCGCCAACTGGTGCGCTATATCCGCCAGAAAGGGGTAATGAACGCCATTATCTCCTCAGAAGAGCTGGACGTGGAAGTATTGAAGAAAAAAGTGCTCGAGATTCCACATATGCACGGACTTGAACTTTCTTCTAAAGTATGCACCACCGAGGCCTATGAGATCGGGATGGAGAATGAAGGAAAAAAAGTAGCTGTTTTGGACCTGGGTTTGAAACAAAATATACTCCGTTGCCTGCTCGACAGGGGATTAAAATTGAAGGTATTCCCGGCCAAAACCACCTATTCCGAAATGGCGGCCTGGAACCCTGATGGGTATATGCTCACCAATGGCCCCGGCGACCCGGCTTCCATGCCTTATGCCGTAGAAACGGTAAAACAGGTATTGGAGAATAATGTCCCGCTTTTCGGAATCTGTATGGGTAACCAAATTTTGGGAAGAGCCTGCGGACTGGAAACCTATAAAATGTTTAATGGCCACCGCGGTTTGAATCATCCTGTGAAAAACCTGCAAACCGGCCATTGTGAAATCACTTCCCAGAACCACGGATTTGCCATTAAAGACGAAGGTCTGGAAGCGGCAGGAGTGGAGGTTACCCATATCCATTTGAACGACAAAACCATAGCCGGTATCCGTATAAAAGGAAAAAAAGCATTTTCGGTTCAGTACCATCCGGAGAGCAATCCTGGTCCGCATGATTCCCGTTATCTTTTTGACGACTTCGTTAATTCCCTGAACTAAGTTTAAAAACCAATCATAATGAGTACAATAGCTGAAATTACCGCACGCCAGATCCTGGATTCGCGCGGAAACCCTACTGTTGAGGTAGAGGTTTTGACTGAAAACGGATACATGGGCCGCGCTGCTGTCCCGAGTGGGGCTTCAACCGGGGTTCATGAGGCGGTGGAATTACGCGACGGGGACAAATCACAGTACCTCGGAAAAGGCGTATTAAAAGCTGTTTCTCATGTGAATGACATCATCGGGCCGGAGCTGGAAGGTTTTTATATTTTTGACCAGAATCTGATCGACAAAGTACTCATTGACCTGGATGGAACCGAGAATAAATCCTCTTTAGGTGCCAATTCCATCCTGGCTGTTTCCATGGCTGTGGCCAAGGCAGCAGCTGAGGAAGCCGGTCAACCACTTTACAGATACATTGGAGGGGTGAATGCCAATACGCTCCCTATTCCTATGATGAATATCCTGAATGGAGGTTCGCATGCCGATAACAGCATCGATTTCCAGGA
>DQHT01000081.1 GCA_003531115.1 Bacteroidota bacterium
GGGCGAAGGGACTCGAACCCCCACACCTTGCGGCGCTAGATCCTAAGTCTAGTGCGTCTACCAATTTCGCCACGCCCGCGTTCCCCAAAAAGGAGTGCAAAGGTAGTTAATTTCCGGAATTAACTATATAGGTGCACTTTTTTCCTTATTTGGGATCATTAAGGTTTAAAAGTGCCCGAATTTCAGCTACGGGGATCGCAAAACAATATTCCTGAAGTTCAGAAGATTGCATACGCGAAACTACAACACCCAGCAGGGCACCCTTTTCATTGAAAACCGGACCACCACTATTTCCAGGGCTGACGCTCATGTTTAACTGGATCAGATTACCCGGGCTCTGCGTACGTTCTCCGGATACAATACCTACCGATACAGAACTTGCCAGCTCGGTACTGATTGGCGCACCGATCGCATAAACATTTTCGAGCGGTTTGGGTTGAACTTTTCCATCTATCGAAAAACAAACATCGAAATTCCCCTGTATTTTCAAAAGTGCCAGGTCAGAGGAGCGACTTACCCTGATTACTTCAGCTGAATAGGTTATGCCTTTATGATCGATGACCTTAACAGAAGGAAACTGGTTATAACTGCTCCCAGAGATTACATGGAAATTGGTAATTATGTATCCGTCATTCGATATGGCAAAGCCACTGCCATGGCCATTGGGCGTTTTTATGGTTACACAGGCCATCGGTGCATGGTCCTTTGATGTGATATTAACCAGGGAATCAGGCAACTCCAGGGGGCTATGCATTTCTTCCTTCAAAGCACCGTGTTTGGTGTATGCCTTAAATGTCTCATCCGAAAGTAGTTGAATAAACCCTTCGGAAAGGGCATCCGACAAGAGACTGATCTTTCCAAGCATGATTTCTCCCGACACCGACTCCGTTACGAAACTGTCAATATTTTCACCATACTGGTTTTTAACAAACCAGGTGCATTTAAGGCGAAGTTTTTCATAGGAGCTAAAATGTTTTCCATCGATATGAAAGACCATACCCTCATCAACCCGGCATTCGATAAGCGTTGATCTTGACCAATCGCGGAACAGGGAATTGGTGCTGTCATAAAAGTCCATCTTTTTGAGCAATTCGTTCATTCTGCTGATCGTCTTGCTTTCGAATTGTGGAATATTAAAGGTACCGGCCATTACCTGATTCATCCCGCCCTTCCAACGGTCTTCTTCTCGGGTTTTCGCCTCCTTTTCAGCCTTTTCCATGTTTTGGATCAAGCGCTCCGGGTTTTTGCTGTATTTCACATTCGCCGTAAGTAAGGTACTGGGACCTTCATTTTTTACGAAATAGATATGTTGAAGGTCTATGAACTTCTGCGAGGCTGTATCACGATAGATCAGGTTTTGTTCCAGCTCATAATAATTATGTCGCTTATAGGATACATTTTTTTCCAGAGAGAAATCAATCAGATATCCATACACGATACTCAGTATATTTAAGGGCTGCATCACCCAAAAAAAGGCGGGCCGGTGATGGGGGAGAAGTACGTATTGTACTTCTTTGCATCCGGGAGCTTCAACCGTAACCTGTCTGCTTCCCCATTTTTCAATCCTCTTATTTACATGAGTACCGGTTCCGATCAGTTCACCATCAATTTTCACCTCCGTTTCCGGCTGATTGCTATGGATATGAACCTTTTGTTTTTTGGGAATAAAAATACTGGCACAGCCTGAGATAAGGACAGTGATCAGACAAAGGGATATCACCACGCCTGAGAAGCGTGTTTTAAATTCGTTTCGATATAACATGGATTTCGTTAAAAATTAATTCGTCCAAGTCTTACCTTTTTCTTTGCCATGCCCAAAACGATCAGGGAATGGTCGTTTATCTGCGTGGCAATTTTGGGCCGCATGATGACTTTATCCGTTTTAATATCATACAAAACAGAATAGTCTATAGCACCATTCATCGAAATGGTAGCAACAGCAGCGACACCTTTTCTCACATTTACACTTTTTATTTTGCCTTCTACACGCTCGCCGAATTCATTGTAGTTTTTCTTGTTATCCAAAAACACAACATGGATTTTGTCTTTCTGAACAAAGGTGGCGAAGGAGAGATAATATCCATAGGCACCATCCGCTGAGGTTTTCTTGATCAGGCTGTTCCATACAATTTCTCCCTGATTATTTACGCCAACAACGATAATGGAGTTGTAGTGATAGGTGTAGGTACAGGTTCTTTGTCCTGTTTTCGGGTTGGTACTGCAATGTTCAACCACATAATATTGTTCAGCCAGGAGTACTGCACCGCCATCTTCAGTAGGGATGATCTGGCGCAAAACATAGGTCGCTGATATTTCCTGTCCTTTTTTGGCCTTACGCTCTCCAATAAGCTCTTCTACAAACTTGTTGTCGAATTCATGGGTGTTAATGACTTCCGGTTCAGCATCGCCTGCTTTAATTTTGGTATAAAAAACTCCGCTGAGTCCGGATCTCTTTTTCAGGTTGTCCTGATAAAAACCGGTAAGGATAACGTTGTTTGAGCTGTCCAAACGGAGTGCAGTTCCCAGAATGGTTTTGTTTTTTAACTGAATTTCGTATTCTGTAATTTTCTCATCCTCACCGCTAAAAGTAACCAGAAGCTGTCTGCGGTAGTCTTCTTTTCCTTTTCTTGCTGCACGTTTTTCCTTTTTCGTTTCAGGGAATACCGCGGCAAGCATATGGGTCACTCCATTATTGTCTACAGCAAAGTCGTAAATATTTGTTTGTGCATCGCTGTATGGAAGAATGAACTCCTTTTCCCATTTTTTTTCCAATCCCGCCGTATACAAAAACAGTTGGTATTTTTCGTTTTCCTTCTTTGCAAAAGGCGTGTTGGCAATGATAAGCAGCGATTCTCTGTTAGGCGAAATAGCCACATCAAAGCTTCCTGTATTCTTCTTGCTTTTTGCCTCAAAGCTCGTGAGGTCAAGCCAGTCTTTTACAATATCACCTTCGCCATTGATAACGATCCCCTTCAAAAAATTCCTGTCGTCGCCCTTATCATAATAACTGGCTAAGATCACGATATTCCCCTCATGCAGATAGGTATATTCCACAGCCATATTGCGCTTGGAATCGGGTGATTTCAGGTCAAGTTTCAGGGAAAACTGAACTTCCATGCCTTCACTTTCAATTTTTTCCAGAAAAATGTCCCTCTTGTAATACCGGAATGCATAAACAAAATCGTTATGATCCCCGATGATCGAATAGGTTCCTTTGGTTTTAAAGGCAGGTCCCCAAACCATTTCATTAGCTTGTGACCAGGTCTCTCCAAGGAAAAAGACGGCACAAAATAAGGTAAGAATAAGTCGTTTCATGATTAATTTTTATTCCGCATATTAGTAATATTTTCGCGAACAACATTATTTTACTTACGATGAGAATTCGGATAGCCTTATTTTTCTTTTGGGTGGCAGTGAGTTTTGGATGTGTCGGGCTACAGGCACAAACCGATACTACGAGAAAAAAAATTATCGTTCAGGAACCCGGACGAACCCTTTTGAAAAACGAAGAAACTAAGGGCCTACTTGTAAAAACCAGTATTTTTCGATGGATGCGAGGCGAAATTCCGCTTTTATTCGAGGTTCCGATAGGTAAAAATACCCGACTTGAATTTGGCCCGACCCTGACCTTTTTCGACTACGGCTTTCAGTTATTGGCAGAAGGCTATTTATTGGAAAATTCCGGAAAATTTGGTGACCATGATGCCTTTATTATGGGTCCTGAAAATTTTCGGATTGGAATGGGGTTCACTGCCCATATTAAGTATTTATTTTACCAGGAAGACCTTTTTAGCGGAAGCGGAATTGGTCTCTATACCAATATTCGCAGGCACAAATATGACTTCACCTACTATCAGGCAACGTTTGAACCGGGTTTGGTCAGGGCAAGGGAATTGGCGCTGCTTTTTGTAAATCAAAACCATGATTGGGGATTCAGGGAGTTCAATATCGGACCTGGCATCATTCAACATAAAATGGACTATGCCAAATACGACGACTCCAAGGGAACAGTCTACGCATCTCCGGAAACAGCAAGTTTTATAACTCCGGCAATTTTTTGGAATCTCAAGTTTGGACTGGCTGTATTTACCCGATAGCCTGACTTGAAAAGAATTCTTAATGCATTCCCCCTTGCATGAGTTTTAGCTTTAATTTTGTAGCTTATTCGTTAGCGTCAAAAACGAAACATGAGCATGCACGAGGCAGCACTGGAATTAGAAAAAAAGGAAATACTTAAACGATACCGGAGCCTGTTGCGGGCCTGCCGACGCTCACTTGAGCGGGGCGATAAACAAAAGATCCGTAAAGCTTTCGACCTTGCACTCGACGCGCATAAAGACATGAGGCGCAAAACAGGGGAGCCTTATATTTACCATCCTCTGGCGGTAGCACAGATATGCGCAGAAGAAATTGGCCTGGGCACTACTTCCATTGTTTGTGCCTTATTGCATGATACTGTAGAAGATACACCTATTACCCTCGAAGATATTCGTCATGGTTTTGGGGATAAGGTGGCTCAGATCATTGACGGACTCACCAAAATAGCGGGAGTATTTGACCAGAGCACCAATTCCCTGCAGGCCGAAAATTTCCGGAAAATGCTGCTCACCTTATCGGAAGATGTCAGGGTGATCCTCATTAAACTGGCTGACCGGCTGCATAATATGCGTACGCTCGACAGTATGTCGCGTAAAAACCAGATGAAAATTGCTTCGGAGACCCTATATCTCTACGCCCCTCTGGCACATCGTCTTGGATTGTACAATATCAAAACCGAACTGGAAGACCTTTCGGTAAAATATACCGAGCCCGAGCGCTTTTTTGAGATCACCCAGAAGCTGGCTGAAACAAAAGGACAACGAAATAAATATATCCGGAGTTTTATTGAGCCGATCGAACAGGAACTCATAGGCCAGGGCTTTAAATTTGAGGTGAAGGGGCGACCCAAGTCCATTTACTCTATCCTCCATAAGATGAAAAATCAGGGAATCACCTTTGAGGAGGTGTATGACCTGTTTGCCATCCGTATCATAATTGATGTGCCCCCGGAAGAAGAAAAAGCGGCCTGTTGGAGCATTTATTCGATCGTAACCGATTTTTATTATCCCAACCCGGATCGTTTGCGCGACTGGATATCATCCCCAAAATCAAATGGTTATGAATCGCTTCATACTACGGTTATGGGGCCGAAAGGAAAATGGGTGGAAGTTCAAATTCGCTCCAGCCGGATGAACGACATCGCAGAGCTGGGTTATGCAGCACATTGGAAGTATAAAGAAGCCTCCGGGTCGGGCAATGAAGGCGGATTGGAAGAATGGCTGGCGCGGGTGAGAGAAATATTGGAAAATCCGGATGCCAACGCGATCGATTTTCTGGATGATTTTAAATTGAATCTGTTCTCTGAGGAGGTATTTGTTTTCACCCCAAAAGGAGAGCTGAGGAAAATGCCCGCCAATGCCACTGCCCTGGATTTTGCCTTTGATATTCATTCGGATGTCGGCTCCAAGTGTATTGGTGCAAAAGTCAATAATAAGCTGGTACCGCTCAGTCATACCTTGTCGAATGGCGATCAGGTAGAGATCATTACCTCCAAAAAACAAAAGGTGAACGACGAATGGCTGAAGTTTGCGGTTACAGCTAAAGCCAAGTCGAAAATTAAGCAGCTGCTTAAAGAAGAAAGAAGAGTCGCTTCTCAATTTGGCAAAGAATGGTTGGAGCGGAAATTTAAACAGCATCATATCCTGTTTAACGCAGAGAATCTGAATGTACTAACCAACTATTTTCGTTTTACCAGTTCACTTGACCTGTTTTTTGCCATCTCGAACGAACAGTTTGATAAATCGAGGCTGGATCTGGAGGCCATTTTCCATCAGGCACCCCACCTAAAAGAAGCACAAAAACATGTTTCCGGAAACAAAACGTTAAAAACCAAGGTTTTAAGTGCAGAAACCATTCTGTTCGGAGAAAAAATGGAGGAGCTGGATTATTCATTCACCAAATGCTGCAGCGCCATCCCGGGAGATGAGATCATTGGATTTATAACTGTTGGAGAAGGTATCAAGGTACATCGAACGAATTGCCCGAATGCCATCAAGTTATCCTCGAATTACGGCTATCGCATCATCAAAGCCAGCTGGGCCAATACGCCGGTTAAAAGCGAAAAAGCCTTTCTGGCCGGCATCAAAGTTACCGGTATCGACGACGTAGGAATCATCTCTAAAATTACGGATACCATCTCGAAACAGCTCCAGGTTAACATGAAGTCGATCACTGTGGAATCCCATTCAGGCACCTTTGAAGGCATTCTGACCCTCTATATTTACGACACCGCCCATTTGGACACGCTGATACAAAAAATCAAAGAAGCAGTGCCGCATACTCAGGTGATCCGCGTTAATGTTTCGGAATAGGATTTATGATTTATGATTTATGANNCCATGGTCTATGGTCCATGGTCCATGGTCTATGGTCTTTTCGCTTTTTTAACACGAATTCACTAGCTTCGCACTTTAATCAGACGAATGCCCAACGCGCCAGCAAAAAAAATTCAGATGATGGAACAGGTTCGGAAAATATTTACCGAATTCCTGGAGACCAAAAAGCAACGTAAAACGCCGGAACGTTACGCCATTCTGGATGAAATTTATTCGGGAGATGGCCATTTCGACGTGGAGACCCTGTACATCCAGATGAAAAACAGGAACTACCATGTTTCCCGGGCAACGGTTTACAATACCCTCGACCTTTTGCTGGAATGCGGCCTGGTAACCCGGCATCAGTTCGGACAAAATATGGCCCTTTTTGAAAAGTCATACGGGTACAAACAACACGATCATCTGATCTGCAATGTTTGCTCCAACGTAATGGAATTTTGTGACCCGCGTCTCCAGCAAATTCAGAATATGATGGGCGAATTGTTGAAATTTAAGGTAACCTCGCATTCGTTGAATTTGTACGGGGATCCGGTCCTCGATGAAAATAGCCGGTGTATTTCCTGCAAGAAGGAAGTTGTCACTCCCGTTGTAGAAGAAAAATAATTGGATAGTTTACTGGATTTTAAATAGAAGAAGAGATGGTTGATGTATTGTTGGGCCTGCAATGGGGCGATGAAGGCAAAGGAAAAATTGCTGACTTTTTAACACCCTCCTACGATGTGGTTGCACGCTTTCAGGGTGGACCCAATGCGGGCCATTCTCTTGAGATCAATGGAAAAAAGCATGTTTTAAATACTATCCCTTCGGGTATTTTTCATGAAAACTGCATCAATCTGATCGGGAATGGGGTGGTGATTGATCCCATTCTGCTTCGGGCGGAAATTGAAAAAACGATAGCGGCAGGAGCAGATGTACGCTCACGCCTCTATATTTCTAAAAAAGCCCACCTCATTCTGCCCAGTCACCGCTTGCTCGATGCAGCAAGTGAAAAAGCCAAGGGCGATGATAAGATCGGCTCAACCCTTCGTGGAATTTCACCCACCTACCAGGATAAAACCGGTCGCTCCGGACTACGTATCGGCGACGCTGATTCACCGGATTTTAAAAAATTGTATACCAAAGCGCTCGAAAAACATATTTCGGTTTTCCGCTACTACGCCTTTGATTATCAGGAAGAACTTACCCGCCTGGAATCACAGTGGTTTGAAGCTGTGGAATACTTGCGCGGGTTCAAACAGGTGAACTCCGAATTTTTCCTGCACCGGCATATCACCGAAGGAAAGAAGGTACTGGCTGAAGGAGCCCAGGGTTCCTTACTTGATCTTGATTTCGGATCATACCCTTATGTTACTTCTTCAAACACCATTTCAGGCGGCGCATGTGTAGGTCTTGGTTTGGCTCCGAAACATATCCGCAAGGTCACCGGTATTTTTAAGGCTTATTGTACCCGTGTAGGGTCGGGGCCTTTTCCCACTGAACTGAACGATGAAACAGGTGAATTCCTCCGTACCAAAGGCCATGAATTTGGGGCTACAACGGGTCGACCCAGAAGAACGGGCTGGCTTGATCTGCCTGCTTTAAAATACGCCATTATGCTGAGCGGGGTGGATGAATTGATTATGATGAAAGCCGATGTTTTGAGTGGTTTAGACACCATCAATGCTGCCCTCTCTTATGAAGGATGTTCGGATGAAGAACAATGCCCCTTCAATATTCAGGGAACTACGGTTACCCCTGTTTATAAGGAATTTGCGGGTTGGCAGGAAGATATCTCTGTAATGCGTCAATACAACGAACTGCCGGAAAGTTTCCGCAATTATATTTCATTTATGGAAGCTGAATGTGCTGTGCCGATCCGGATCATTTCGATCGGCCCCGACCGGGAACAAACGATTCAGAAAAAGTGAAAAAACTAATCCTCCTTCCGTTGCTGGTATTTTTTAGCCTTGCTCAGGCACAGCAGGATGTGGGAGGTTTTTTTCATCTTAGCCTGGGGGTCAGTTTACCCGAAGGTGATTTTGCCTCCGATGCTCCTGACAATTCAGCGGCAGGCTATGCCAATACCGGACTTACCATCAATGCTCTTTTTGGCCATAAGATCCATAAAAAATTTGGTGGCTTTGCCATGCTCACCTTTGCCGGCCATCCTATCGATCATATTGCCTTGTCGGCGGCGCTAAACCAAAATGCAAGTTCATACCAATGGAAGGCGGAGCGGGCATTTTGGTCGGTTACGGGATTTACTTTTGGTCCGCAGCTCAGCCATAATTTCAAAAAAGCTGCAGTTGATTTTCGGCTTAGTGCCGGAGCCTTAAACTTCATTTCCCCCGAACTTGTTATCCATGGAACTTCTCAGGCATCCGGACCTCCGGCTGTTTATACCCGGAAAAAAAGCCAGGCGTCTTCGCTGGTCCTGGGTGGAGGACTCACTTTTAAATATGAAATAAAATGGGGTTGGGTAATTCTGGCAAATGCTGATTTTTTTGCAGCAAAACCTGAATTCCTGGAGGTTGAACAGATCACCGAAATAGAAGGGCAGACCCCTGATCAGTCATTCACCGATTTTAAGCAGGAATTTATTATGCTGCAATTTGGAACCGGAGTAGGATACGTTTTTTAGCGCAAACGATCCATCGAGCGAATCAGTTTTTCATCGGCGAATATTCCACGCATAGCCAAAAAATTCATGATGGGCAGCAGAACGGCCACCAAAAAGGAATAATGAAATTCGGAGCTGTCTTGCAACAGGATGCTGGTTTTTCCTTCAAGAATATACAGGTACATAAAAACCCCGATGCCTGCCATCATCAAATAATTAAAACCACAAAGCAAAAGCTGTAGTTTTCTGTTTTTATACAGAAACAGGGCCAGGAAGGCAAGCAATGCCACTGCGCCGAGCGTATAGATCAAATAGGAATTCAAGGTTTCAAAGGCGAGGGTTTCTCCCAGAAATCCATCGATTTTTAAGACACTTACCTCGATAGTACCTTTATGCCCGTCGGTCCACTTATCTTCTCCTGAAACCGTGTACATCACTGGATTACCGGCCAGAAGGGAGCCTACAACAGCCAGAATAATAAAAAGATAAATACTCTGTTTTCTCTGAATCATAATTTGCCTTGGAACTAGCTTTCTTTAACTTGCGCAAAGTTAAACGAAAAAGAACATGATGAAACAGAGATACCTCTTCCTGATCGGGCTTGTAGTAAGTATTGTATTAGCCCCATCATGCAATGAAGCCAAAACAGATAAAGTGAAAGAACAAAAGAAGCCAGCTGACGATTTTGAATATATAGCTGAACAGTTTGCCGATCTGCAGATACTCCGCTATCAGGTACCCGGATTTGAAGAACTTACCCCTCAACAGAAAGAGTTGGTATACTACCTGTATGAAGCTGCGCTCTGTGGAAGAGATATCATCTATGACCAGAAATACAAACATAACCTGGCCATTCGTAAGACACTTGAGAACATAGTAAATACCTATACCGGTGATAAAAGCACACCTGAATATGGTAAGTTTATGGAATATGTGAAACGGGTATGGTTCAGCAATGGCATCCATCACCATTACAGCAATTCCAAATTTTTGCCCGAATTCCCGAAGGCTTATTTCACTGAACTGGTAGCCGCCTCTGCTGCCGAAGGATTCCCTGTATCTCCTTCATCTCCTGAGTTTGCCTCGCTTACCGGGATCATGTTCGACCCGGCTATTGATGCCAAAATCGTTAACCAGGCGGCGAATATTGACAATGTGGCGGAAAGCGCAAACAATTTTTATGAAGGTGTAACCCAAAAAGAAGTGGAAGCCTACTACGCCAAATTTACGGAAGGCAAAGGCACAAAACTTCCGGAATACGGACTCAATACCAAAGTTGTAAAAGAAAACGGACAGGTTACAGAAAAGGTGTGGCATGTAGGTGGAATGTATACCCAGGCCATTGAAAAGATCGTTTTTTGGTTGGAAAAAGCCATTCCCCTTGCCGAAACCCCGGAACAAAAAGATGCCCTCGAAAAACTGGTAAAGTATTACCACAGCGGGGATGTAACTGATTGGGATGTGTACAACACTGCCTGGGTGAAAGATGTTAAAAGCCAGGTAGACGTGGTCAATGGGTTTATAGAAGTATACCTCGATGCCATCGGTAAAAAAGGAAGTTTTGAGTCGGTCGTTTCTTTTAAAGACCTTAAAGCTACGGAAAGAATTCAGGCCATCTCTGCTCAGGCCCAGTGGTTTGAGGATAACTCACCTTTGTTTCCCGAGCATAAAAAAGAAGTGGTAAAAGGAATTGAAGCAAAAGTGATCACCGTAGTTGTGGAAAGCGGAGATGCTGCTCCCAGCACGCCAATCGGGATTAACCTGCCCAATAATAACTGGGTACGGGAAGAAAAAGGATCAAAATCGGTGTCGCTTGGAAATATTGTTCATTCTTATAATGAGGCCAAAACAAAAGGCAGTGCGCTGGATGAGTTTGGTTGTGATGAAAAGGTGATCAAACGGATCAAACAATATGGCGCCTTAGCCTCCGATCTGCATACCGATATGCACGAGGTGATCGGACATGCGTCAGGAAAGATCAACCCCGGAGTTGGAACTCCGGATAAAACACTGATCCAGTACGCATCAACGCTGGAAGAAGCAAGGGCAGATCTTGTAGCTCTTTATTATATTTTGGATCCGAAACTCATTGAAATTGGGGTAATGAATACCCTGGACGTGGGCAAGGCCGAATACGACAGCTATATTATGAATGGACTCATCACTCAACTTACACGTATAAAACTGGGTGATGAAATAGAAGAAGCACATATGCGTAACCGCCAGCTGGTGGCCAAATGGGCCTATGAAAAAGGAAAACCGGAAAATGTGATCGAGTTTTTTCAGCGTGATGGGAAAACCTTCGTTCGCGTTAATGATTATACCAAACTCCGCGCACTTTTCGGCGAACTTTTGAAGGAGATACAACGCATTAAATCTGAAGGCGATTTTATGGCAGGACAATCTCTGGTTGAAACGTATGGAGTAAAAGTCGATCAGGTGCTGCACAAGGAAATTTTGGAACGTTACGCCAAATTAAACCTGGCTCCTTATTCCGGATTTATTCAACCCAAACTGGTTGCTGTATATGAAGGAGAAAAGATCGTTGATGTAAAAGTGGAATATCCGAAGGATTTTACGGAGCAGATGCTGGAATATAGCAAAAACTATTCTTTCCTGCCTGTCTATAATTAGGCGAGTGACGATTTTTTGTTTGATTAAACAATTTATCTATCTTCACGCTTAACTTCGTTAATGACGTAAAATTATGAAAGTTGTTTTGGTTGATGATGACTCGGTTTACCGCTTTGTAGGAACAACCTTACTTAAACGCATCAGCCAGGTTTCTTCTTCCGAGTTTTACGAGGACGGCGAATCGGCTATACATGCAATAAAAGAATATTCAGCGACGACTTTTCCTGATTATTTTTTCGTGGATATCAACATGAATGCACTCGACGGTTGGGATGTGCTCAATGAGATCGAGCTGGCCCAGAAGCGATTCAAAAAAAACGCCATTATTTACATTGTGAGCTCTTCGCCACTGAGCACGGATATGGAAAAGGCAAAGGAGCATCCGGCCGGATTGAGGGGGTATATCCTCAAACCTATGGGTATGGAAAAATTATCTCAGGCACTCGACTATAAAGGGGAGGAATTCCTCGTTCTATAGCCTAGTATTGCTATATTTGTGAAATTTTTTCAAACGCCCCTAAATGCCACTTTCCATTCAGAATTACGACAGATTTGAGCACAGGCACAATGGTCCTGATGCTGCTGAAACCAAGCAAATGCTTGACCTTATTGGAGCCAACTCGCTCGACCAGTTAATTGACGAAACGGTACCTGCATCGATTCGCCTTCCTGAACCACTGGATCTTCCGGCAGGAATGGAGGAGCAAGCCTTTCTCAATAAATTGAAAGGAATCGCTTCAAAGAACCAGATTTTTAAGTCTTATATCGGCACCGGCTATTACAATTGTTATACTCCGGGTGTCATTCTTCGGAATATCACTGAAAATCCGGCCTGGTACACAGCCTATACTCCTTATCAGGCAGAAATTGCCCAGGGAAGGCTGGAAGCACTGATCAATTTCCAGACTCTGGTTATGGAACTAAGCGGGATGGAGATCGCCAATGCCTCCCTGCTTGATGAAGCCACCGCGGCTGCAGAAGCCATGCACATGGCTCTGGCATTAAAAGATAAAAATCAGGGGATGAAATTTTTTATCTCCCAGGAATGTTTCCCCCAAACCATCGACCTGCTAAAAACCCGTTCGGCACCTGTTGGAGTTGAACTGGTTGTTGGAAATCATAAAGAAATTAAACTCACCAACGAATTTTTCGGCGCACTGGTTCAATATCCGGCGAACGACGGGGTCATCTACGATTATTCCTCGTTTTGTGCCGATGCCAGGGCTGCGAAGGTAATGACCTGTGTTTCTGTTGACTTACTTTCCCTCACCCTTTTGACTCCTCCGGGAGAATGGGGAGCCGATATTGTCATCGGATCAAGCCAGCGTTTCGGTGTACCATTGGGTTATGGAGGACCGCATGCCGGTTTCCTGGCTACCAAAGACGAATTCAAACGTAGCATTCCCGGCCGTATCATCGGGGTATCGATCGATGCGCAGGGGAAAACGGCTTACCGTATGGCCCTGCAAACACGTGAGCAACACATTCGCCGCGAAAAAGCGACTTCTAATATATGTACGGCACAAGTGCTGCTTTCCGTTATGGCCAGCATGTACGCCGTATACCACGGACCAGCCGGTTTGAAAAAAATTGCCGGACGTATCCATGGCCTCACCAAAGTGCTGGATAAAGGCCTCACTCAACTTGGTCATAAAGTGCGTCATGCCGACTATTTCGATACCTTGCGGGTGGATGTTGCCGGACTTTCGGAAACCATTCGTCAGGCATCTGTAGAGAATAAGATCAACTTCCGTTATTTCGACGATCATAGTATCGGGATTTCTCTGGATGAAACCACTACTTTGAAAGATGTTCAGGAGATCCTCGCTCTTTTTGCCCAGGATGCTCCCAAATTGACGCTTTCTCAGCTCGAAACTTCGGCTTCCAACCTGGAGATCACCTGGTCAGGCAGCCTGAAACGGAGCAGCACATTTATGGAACATCCTGTATTTAACAGTTTCCATACCGAACATGAGATGCTGCGTTATATCCGCAGGCTGGAACAAAAAGACCTTTCTTTGGTACATAGCATGATATCCCTGGGATCCTGTACCATGAAATTAAATGCCACCACGGAAATGATGCCAATCACCTGGCCTGAATTTAATCAGATCCATCCCTTCGTCCCTGCTGAACAAGCAACAGGGTACCGGGAAATATTTGATGAACTTTCGGGTGCCCTGGCTGAAATTACCGGGTTTGCAGGTGTAAGTCTTCAACCCAATGCCGGTGCACAGGGGGAATACGCGGGACTTCTTGTTATTCGTGAATATTTCCTGAGCCGCAATGAGGGTCACCGGAATGTGGCGCTTATTCCTGCTTCGGCTCATGGTACTAATCCTGCTTCGGCAGTTATGGCCGGCATGAATGTGGTGGTTACCAAAACCGATGAAAAAGGAAATATTGATGTAGCCGATTTAAAGGCGAAAGCGGAGCAGTATAAAGATACCCTTGCCTGTTTGATGGTGACTTATCCATCTACCCACGGGGTATTTGAAGAGAGCATCAGGGAGATCACCAGCATCATCCATTCATTTGGCGGACAGGTTTATATGGACGGTGCAAATATGAATGCACAGGTTGGATTGACCAGTCCGGGAATGATCGGCGCCGACGTTTGCCATTTGAATCTTCATAAAACGTTCTGTATCCCTCACGGTGGAGGCGGACCCGGAATGGGCCCTATCTGCGTGGCAAAACATTTGGTTCCATTCCTGCCCGGACATCCTGTTGTAAAGACAGGTGGTGATCAGGCAATTTCGGCAGTTTCTGCCGCGCCCTGGGGAAGTGCAAGCATCCTGTTGATCAGCTATGCTTATATCCAGATGATGGGAGGCGAGGGATTGACCAATGCAACCAAATATGCAATCCTCAACGCCAATTATATGCAACGTGTGTTGGCACCTTATTACAAAACCCTCTACAAAGGAACCCATAATCGGGTAGCTCATGAGATGATCCTCGATACCCGTGAACTGAAACAGAGTGCCGGAGTTGAAGTAGAAGATATCGCCAAAAGGCTGATGGATTATGGTTACCATGCTCCAACTGTTTCCTTTCCTGTTGCAGGTACTTTAATGATCGAACCAACAGAAAGCGAGACCAAAGGTGAACTGGATCGTTTTTGCGAAGCCATGATCAGTATCCGCAAGGAGATCTCTGAAATCGAAAACGGAACTACCGACCGGGAAAACAACGCCCTCAAAAACGCTCCACATACCGCAGAGGTGGTGATCAGCGATAGCTGGGATCGTCCGTATTCACGCGAACAGGCAGCCTTCCCGACTGCATGGACACGGTTTAATAAGTTCTGGCCTGCTGTCAGTCGCATTAACAATACCTATGGCGACCGGAACCTGATGTGCGCCTGCCCGCCTATGGAAAATTATTCAGAGGAACTGGCTGAAGCGTAAGCAATATAAAAGTCCATAAAAAAAGCCCCTGAATTATGGGGCTTTTTTGTTGGTTCGCAGGGGTGGTTTATTTCACCACAACAATAGCCTGTTTAACCTGTTGATTCTTTTCACTGATTCGAATGATGTATTTGCCTTTAACCAGACCATTTACATCGATCAACAGGATATATTCCGGCTGAACAAAATCTTCCACTACCGTTTGACCGAGCATATTGATGAGCTGTATATGTACTGTACTGCTAAATGCACCACGGATGTGAAGGGTTTCAGAAACCGGATTCGGGTAAATGCTCACATCGATCTGATCCTCAGTTTCGATTCCTGTTGTGTTTTTTGAGAAATAGGTACAATCCAGGGTGTCGATACATCCTTTATTTTCCACCCGTAGTGAGTAGTTTCCTGCTTCAGACAGGGTCACCCGGGATTCTGTGGCGTTAGGAACCGGGAAATAACCCGGGCAGATCAACCACTGGTAAGCATCGGCTGGTATGGCTGCATACAAACCTTCTGTTTCTTTGATAATGGGGGAACGGGTTTTGGTAACTTCCAGAGTAAGTGTAACCACCGAATCACAGGCCCCACTGCGGGCAAAACTGCTTTGGTATACACCATTTTCATGGAGCCACTTTGTTCCGAAAAAGAGGCTGTCGCCTTCGCATAATGACTTTTTGATGGATGTTTTGACAGAGGGTAAACCTTGTACCTGCACAAGCACCACTGAATCGCAACCCCAGGAAGCTTTATAATGGAGCTGATAGGTTCCCGGCTCGGAGATGACATGGCCACCCAGGTCAAGGCTTTGTCCTTCGCACAGGTACATGATCCTTTCGCCATAACTGTTGGGCATATGCCATAAAGCCAGGTGTACGATAGAATCGCAGCCGTTTTGATCCTGAAAAGTTGCGTCGTAAGTGCCTTCTTTTTTAAGCCAGGCATTGTTGAAGTAAAAGCTGTCGCTGGTACAAATATGTGCCTCAGCATTATTTTCATAAGCGCAGGCTACAGTAGAACGAAGTGGGGTACTTTCGGCGGTTTGCACGAGCAAACAGAAGCCTAAGGCAAATACCCATGCCTTTGAGATTAACGTATTCATTTTAGTGTAAAAATTGGTTGGAACAAAGGACATTCACCTGCATTACGTGCAGATGAAGGAATCATAAAGGTTTCAAGGAGTTTTTGGGAGCTGGTCCCGGGATATTATCCCTTTTGGTGGCGCAAAGGTGTTTATTAAAAACAAAAAGAAATTACCAAATTGTTAAAATTCAATTTTGGTTTTATGGATGGTCATTTTGAATTGATGATTCAAAATTTAAAAGAAATTACATAATGCTACAAATGCCTTTCTGAATGGTAGGAACTTCTCACCATCGGACCGGATTCAACATAATCGAATCCTCTTTTGAGTCCTTCTTCCTTATACATGGCAAATTTGTCGGGATGAACGAATTCCTGTACATCGAGGTGCATTTTGGTAGGTTGCAGGTATTGGCCCAGCGTTAATACGTCACAGCCGTGGGCTACAAGGTCATCCATACTTTTAAAAACTTCTTCGTCGGTTTCGCCGATTCCGAGCATAATGCCTGATTTGGTACGTGATCCCCTTTCTTTGGTGAGGCGGATCTGTTCCAGGGAACGTTCATATTTGGCCTGGGGACGAACTTTTCTGTAGAGGCGTTCCACGGTTTCCATATTATGAGAAACAACTTCGGGTTTTTCGTCAATGACCATGTAAAGCAGGTCCCATTGGGCTTTAAAATCCGGGATCAGGGTTTCGATGGTGGTTCCCGGGCTTAAGCGTTTTACCTCACGAATGGTTTCGGCCCAAACGGTGGCTCCTTTGTCTTTGAGTTCATCGCGGTTAACCGAGGTGATCACGGCGTGCTGCACTTTCATTAAATGGATGGCCTCAGCCACGCGGCGGGGCTCGTCCATATCATATTCTGTGGGGCGACCGGTAGCAACTGCACAAAAGGAGCAGGAGCGGGTACATATATTCCCCAGGATCATAAAGGTAGCAGTGCCTTCTCCCCAACATTCTCCCATATTCGGGCAATTGCCGCTTTCGCAGATCGTATGGAGCTTATGTTCATCAACCAGCTTACGAACGGAACGGTAATTTTCACCTGTGGGCAATTTTACTTTGAGCCAGGAAGGCTTTTTTACACGTTCAGGTATGGGATTATTTTCAGAAGAGGGCTGTATAACGGGAAGTTCTATCACAATGATTCCTTTCTGGGAACTACCAACTGTTCCCAATATTCAGGCAAATATACAACGAGGTAAAGATATTCTTGTTCGAAGCGAGTGCAAGAATCGGGATATCTCGTCCAAAGGCATCAATGACCATTCCGAGTTCCACGCCCTGAACCTGATCGTAATAGTCGCTCCAGTCGAATTGCAGGTTTGCTTTTAAATTAAGGCCAAGCCGCCCTTGTGTTCCTGAAATTCCAGAAAAAAAGGAAGAGTTTCCAAAGATGGTCGTGGGATCGGTAT
The DNA here is from genome assembly GCA_003531115.1 of Bacteroidota bacterium. Lineage (GTDB taxonomy): Bacteria > Bacteroidota > Bacteroidia > UBA8524 > UBA8524 > UBA8524. The sequence continues at coordinate 17,577 of DQHT01000081.1, forward strand.
GTTTTTCCGGATCATATTTTTCACTCACCAGGTATCCGGCCTGATTGTCGGGCGTAGGATAATAGATTTCCAGATATACAGGCTTCAGCATAGCTATACTGGGACCGGCGCTGACCTGAAATCGGGTGGCTATGGTATGTTTATAGAAGTGTGTACTGAGGTCCCAGCGTCGCCCATATCCGCCGCGGGCTATGTATACCGAATTTAATTTTCCATAAAAAAAGGAACCCGGCGCACTAAAACTGGCACTCCTCACCCGCCGCTCTTTTTCATGTTTCATGCTCACCAGGTCGAAGTCGAACATACGCCAAACACCGGATTCGTTTTTTTTGCCTGCTTTCAAATTGATACCCAGGCCCCGGGGATGCCAGAACAAGCCTCCGGAGATCTCGCGATGAAAATTCGGATTGCTCTTCTGCTCGTATTGTGCCATATTTGGGAGGGCATATAGGAAACAGATAAGGAAAAGGAGAGGCGCCTTGAGCATAAAACAAATTTACGAAAAGCAAACAGCAAATGTTCACTTCAGAAGTAATCTATTTAGGCAATTTACGTACCGAAGCCACCCACCTGCGTTCGGGGAATTCAATGATAACCGATGCTCCGGTAGACAATAAAGGAAAAGGAGAATATTTTTCACCAACCGATACGGTCGCTACCGCATTGGCAACCTGTATGCTCACCACAATGGGAATTGCGGCTGAAGGACGGGGCATTAATATGGAAGGGTGCCGTGCCGAGGTCATGAAACATATGGCATCGGCCCCGCGGCGCATTGAAGCCATCGATGTAACGATCTATTTTTCTCCGCATATCACGTATACGGAAGATCAAAAACAAGTTTTAGAAAAAATAGGAAGGGAATGTCCTGTTGCACGCAGCCTGCATCCTGATCTTGAACAACGCATCCGCTTCAATTACGGGGACGAATAATACCTTAAGATGGAGAGGAGGGCCTATTTTGCTACGTTTGTGAGCTTATAAGCAGGACAGCGATCTCTGTGACACGAAGTCAACAGCATACTGCCAACGAAGAGTATCACGAATGCGACGATGATTTTTTTCATATTCGGTTGTGGGGCTCAAATATCATGCAAAGAAATACAAATTTACTTGAAATATTACGAAACGCAGAGGTTCAGGCTTTTGCAGAAGCGAATAAAAACGCCCGCACAGGTGATTTGGCGCTGCGTTTCAGCGGAAAAGTAAAATTTCCTTTAGCTCCGGTTATTGAATGGATCGACGCGCTGCAACGGGCAGAAAAGAAACTTCCGGTTCATGCATCAAAATCCTGCTTCCTCACAAAAAGAGCCCTTGAACAGGCAAGCTCTGAAGCCACTGCCCGCTACAAGGCAACACAGGTTCAGGGTGAAAATATGTTGAATCTGTGCGGAGGACTGGGCGTGGATGATTGGGCTTTTGCCGCAGTTTTTGAGCGCATTATTTCGCTCGAAAAGGACAAGAGCCTGCACGATCTTGCTGAAGCCAATCTCGAAAAACTGAAGCTTCCTTCCATCCATCGAAAAAATTGCAGTGCCGAAGAATTTTTAGACGAAAACAAGGAGCATTATGTTTGGATCTATGCCGACCCCGACAGGAGAGAGGCTGGAAAAAGATTGGTGAGCCTGGCAGATTGTAGTCCGGATCTGCCGGCATTATGGCCGCTTATTCAAGAGAGATCCGGTTTTCAGTTGATCAAACTTTCTCCTCTGTATCCTCTGGAGCAGTTGGAAATAGAACTAAAAGGCCTTTTTCGTATAGAAGTTGTTTCCTGGCAAAATGAGGTAAAAGAAGTTTTGGCCTATTGTTCTTCGAATGAGCAAAACATCCCTGTGACACGCAAAGCTGTTTCAATTGAAACAAATGGAAGCATTTTCTTTGAGGGACAGGTCGAAAAAGGCCAGACCGCTCTACCGGCACAAGGCGGATATTTTTATGAAGCCCATCCGGCTTTGGCTAAGGCAAATTTGGCCGTAACATACGCCTCAAGCCAGGGCACGGAAATATTGGTACCGAATGGCTTGTTTCAGCAATCTGCTGAATTGGTGCCTGACTTTTTCGGCAGGTCCTTTGTCAGGGTAGACGGCGATGGGTATTCCCGAAAGAAATTTCAGCGGTATTTAAAGACCCGGGGTATTATTAAAGCTAATTTTACCTGCCGTTATTTTAAACAATCTCCTGAAGAGCTTAAGAAGGCACATGGGATGGATGACGGGGGCGAAGATTACTTTTTCTTCTTTGAAAAGGGCAATAAAGAACCTCATTTCATCCATGGCAGGAAATTAGCATACAATGGCTAAATTTGAACGACTATGAAAAAATTTGCTTTGATAATGAGTTGTGCAGCAATGTTATCTTTCGGTTCCTGTGAGGAATTAACAGATATCGCCCAACAAACAGGTCTCACCAATGATGAAGTGGTAAAAGGCCTGAAAGAAGCCCTTGAAGTAAGCACAGATACTTCCGTTTCCATTTTGAATGCCCTCAACGGTTATTACGGAGATGAATCCGTGAAAATTTTATTACCCCCTGAAGCTTCTGTTATTTTTGATAACCTGAGTAAAATACCAGGAGGCGACCAGTTGGTTGAACAAACCATATTATCGATAAACCGTGCCGCAGAGGATGCCGCAATAGAAGCGAAGCCCATTTTCGTCAATGCCATCACCAATATGTCATTCAGCGATGCCTTTGCCATCTTAGAAGGACACGATTCTTCGGCTACCGAATATTTGAATGACAATACTTACGACGACCTGGTTATTGCTTTTGCTCCGAAAATTTCCACCTCATTGAGCAAACCCCTGGTCGGCAATGTTTCAGCTGAGTCGGCCTACCAGGATCTGGTTAATAAATACAATGTTGTGGCCAATGCAAGCTTCGGCCTTATCGCACCAATCACACAAAACACCCTGGGCGAATACACAACTACCCGGGCATTGGATGGCCTGTTTAAAAAGGTAACGATCGAAGAAGGCAAGATCAGGAACGATATCGGGCATCAGGTTTCTGAATTGCTGAAAAAGGTATTTGGGGAGTAATTACAAATGCACAAGTCCGTGTTTCAGGGCGTAGATAACCAGCCCGACACGTGATTTGACTTTAAATTTCCCGAAAAGCGCAATGCGGTAATGGTCAATGGTTTTGAAACTTAGCTGCATTTGTTCCGCAATTTCTTTGTAGGTAAGTTCCGAGCAGGAAAGGACCAAAAATTGGGTTTCTTTATCCGAGAGCATTTCCTTTTCGTTAACGTTTTTGTTGCTCTGAATGGTTTCCAGCATATGGGCGGTAGCCGCATCGGAAAAGTAATACCCCCCTTTCTCTACAATAAGCAAACCTTCTTCAAGCTCTTGGGGACGAATATCCTTAGAAATAAAGCCCCGCACGCCCTGACGAAGGAGGTAGAGGATACGAGCCTCTTCGTCGAGCATAGACAGTACCAATACTTTTATCTCAGGAAACTCGCTTTTCAGGATATTGGCCGTTTGTTCTCCATCCATAATGGGCATCTGGGCGTCGAGCAACAAAATTTCAGGAACCATTCCTTTTCTGATATAGTACAAGGCATCTCTGCCATTTTCAGCTTCCCAGAGGATTTCGGATGGAGTCGTAAAATCCTCAATAAGCTGACGTAAGCCTTTCCTGAATAGCTGGTGATCGTCGCAGAGCGCTAATTTCATGATGTTTTATATGTATTGGCGGGCAAATTAATCAAAAAGGAGGCTCCACCCTCAACTTTACTGGCTATGGTAAGTTCGGCACCAATTTGTTTACAACGTTCAAAAAGGTTGAGTATGCCGCTTCCCTGATGCAGGGATTGCGGATCAAAACCTTTACCGCTATCCTGGCATTGTAGCCTTAAGCCTGTGCTTTCATGTTCAAGCTTGATAAAGATCTCGCTGGCGCCACTGTGTTTGAGCGAATTATTCAGCAATTCCTGAAAAACCCTGTATAAAAAGATGGCTGCCTGGGAAGAAAGACCGGGCAAATCTTCCGGTCCGCTAAAATGTATATTGGCTAATCCCAAACGGTTGCTGCGGTCCACTTCAAAACGCATCATATCGACCAGTCCGAAGCGCTCTAAGTTCTGGCTGTTCAATCCTCTGGATAAAGCCCGGATCTGGTCGATAAGGCTCTGGCTATGTTCCCTCAGCTCGGAAAGGATTTCATTGTTTTGCGTATCCGATTTTCGCAGCAGCAATTCCACCTGCATTTTTAGGAAACTGGCCATTTGCCCGATATTGTCGTGCAATTCACGACCAATATAATTGAGGCTTTCGTTTTTTATCTCCGCCTGAATTTCCATCAATTCCTGTTGAAAGAGCAGTTTTTGTTCCTGCTGCTGTTTTTCATGGAGCAGCTGGCGCCGGCGGTACTGCAATACAAAATAGATCAAAAAGGAACTCATCAGTATGGCAAAGGCAGTGCCTGCTACCCAAAGGCTGACTATCGCAGCTATTTCATTTTGCGCTGTGTTCATGTCGGAATTGGTTTGTTTTGACCTCAGCCCAAAAAGCAAGGAGAAAAAGCAGGAGCATAACAAAGGCGAAAATACTCGGGATATTTAAAAAAGACCTGGGATAGTCCCCGCCAATCCTTAAAAAATAGGCATGGAGGGCAAAGAAAAAAAAGACCCAGGAATTGAATATAAGCAGACCGGTGCTAATCCAAAACTGGGATTTATAACGAAGCAAAGTCGGGATAGGGTTGGCGAGCATTTGTTTAAAGGAAAACAAGGCGATAACAAGGATAAACAGACAATGGAACATGATGGCATTGGTGGGCATAGCCACCATAAAGGGCTGAAACAACATGGCATTCAGAACAGTAAAGGCAAAAAGCAGGATGCTGCTCGCGATAAAATAAAATTTCATCCCTTTTTCAGCCTTAAGGAGGGGATAGAAGTAGTAAATAAGCAACAAATAATACACGACCGTATAAACATGATGCACATGGGTATTGCTGACATATTCTCTCCGGGTTGCGATTCCGACAAATTCTGAAATTGGCCAATAGATCAGCAAAGGAAACAACCGCCTGAATTCACTGCTTACCGATTTTCTATAATAATAGGTGAGAAATAGGATAAGGAGGAGGCCAACCGTGTACGGACTTAATTCCTCGTTAATAATTACTAAAAATTTGGAGTACCAGGTGGACATGGCTTTGTAAAATCATAAACAACCTCCTTTTGAACTTCATTTTCAGCATTGACCCCGACCAAAATGGTCGTGAAACACTGATCGGCAGGTGGTTTCGCTAAATCTTCCGAACGTACCCCAAAGAGGAGCATAATGGATGTGGCGGGGTCCTGTACCGGATTTCCTTCCGGATCAACACCGGCGATGATGTTTTGAAGGGCCTCCGAATCCACGAGGAAGGCTTGTAAAGTCTCAAATCCACCACCGGAGGCCGGGGTGTTTAAAGCATGCGGGTTGGCCATATAGGCCGCGTTCATTAGCTCGGCATCGGCCCAGCTAATGGGGGTGGAATTAACATTTTCGGGCATGGGATAGGTGCTTAATGTCCAAAAATAAGCATTCCTACGGAAAGCATGCTTTCACTTATGGGGAAAAATCCCCATAAAAAAAGGGGATATTTCCTCATAAAACAAGTTAAAACTTGTTTCATCTTTGTATTGGGTTTCGAAATAGTCTAATCATTGAGTTAGCTAATAACCCTTTGTTAATCCCTCCTGACGGTGCTGAACCACACCGGCAGGTATTGCCTCTCCCCCGATTTGGCAATAAGAGCCGTGTGAAAACACGGCTCTTTTCATATCCAGAATAACTACCTTTGCGCCGCAATGATTGATTTGGTAAATTTTAGTTTTGAATTTGGAGGTAGATACCTGTTTAAAGATGCAGGTTGGCAAATCAAACCGGGAGAAAGAATAGGACTTATCGGACAAAATGGTACCGGTAAATCAACCTTATTAAGGGTTATAAATGGAGAATATTCGCTGAGTGGCGGAAGCATTTCCAAAGCCAAAGACGTTACTATTGGCTTTTTAAATCAGGACCTCTTATCCTACGAAAGTGAAGAAAGTATTTTTCACGTGGCTTTAGGTGCCTTTCAAAGGGTAATGGAACTGGAAGATGAAATGGCTGCGATCTACGAGAAAATGGCCACAGACCATTCTGATGCCTTGATGGATAAACTTACCCATATCCAGTCGGAATTTGACTCGCTCGATGGGTACAATATCCATCATAAAACAGAAAAAGTGCTTGAAGGACTCGGTTTTACCACCAGCGACCTGCAACGCCCGTTGAAAGAATTTTCAGGGGGATGGCGCATGCGTGTTATGCTGGCCAAACTGCTCCTTCAGAATCCGAGTGTATTATTATTGGATGAGCCTACGAACCACCTTGACCTTCCATCCATACAATGGCTGGAAGAATATATTTCTGCCTATCCGGGAACGGTGATCGTGGTTTCTCACGACAGGTATTTCCTGAATAATATGGTGACAAAAATTGTTCATGTTACCGGTCAAAAATTGGTACACTATCCCGGAAACTACGATGACTTTATTGAGTCAAAAACCGAAAGGGAAGAGATACAGGGAAAAGCCTTTGAAAACCAGCAGGCCTATATCAGGCAGCAGGAAAGGTTTATTGAACGTTTTAAAGCCAAAGCGAGCAAGGCCACCCAGGCTAAGAGTAAATTAAAACAGCTGGAAAAACTCGACCGTATCGATGCGGTACAGGATGATTCGGTTGAAATAAACCTCCGTTTTGAGGTGAAACAAACATCAGGAAAGGTTGTTTCCCGTTTGGAAAATGTATCAAAAAGCTACGGTCCGGATCTCCATATTTTGACCCATTCCACTGCTGAAATTGTGAGGGGGGATAAAATTGCCCTGATCGGCGCAAACGGAAAAGGAAAGTCGACCGTACTCCGGATAATTGCCGGTACAGAAAAGATACAGGGTGGAAAAATTTCTATGGGCCACGCCGTAAATCCATCCTTTTATGCCCAGCATCAATTGGAATCCCTGACCATCAATCAGGCAATTCTGGATGAATTGCGCCAGCATGCACCAACGAAAACGGATCAGGAACTTAGAACCATTCTGGGCTGTTTCCTGTTTAGCGGTGAAGATGTTTTTAAGAAGATAAAAGTGCTGTCGGGTGGAGAAAAAGCCCGGGTAGCACTGGCAAAAACCCTGCTTACCCAGGCCAATTTTTTATTGCTCGATGAGCCTACCAACCACCTGGATATGCAAAGCATCAATATTCTGATCCAGGCACTCCAGTTTTATGAAGGCACGTTCATCGTTGTATCACACGACAGGTATTTTGTTTCCAATATTGCCAATAAAATTTGGTGGATAGAAGACGAACAAATTCGCGAATACCCGGGCACCTACGATGAATTTCAGGTATGGAAATCAGAACGGGATAAAGAACTGGCAAAAAATCCTCCTCCAAAAAAAGAGGTGAAACCTAAGGTACAGGTTGCCCCTGCCGTGGTGAATGGTGAAAAACAAGAGCTGCAAAAACATGCCGATAAGCTTGAAAAACAACTCGAAGAAGCCAGAAAAGAGCGGCTAAAACTCGAAGAAGAAATGGCTCGCACGGAAATTGCTTCTAACGCTGACGAACTTGGGAAATTAAACGCGGAATACGAAAAAGTATGTTTACGCTGTTCTCAATTGGACGAAGAATATGAAGTCCTATTTGAAAAACTCCTAAGTTTGGAAGAATAAGCGTATGAAGAAACGTAACATCTTACTCCTGTCCCTGTCCCTGTTGTCGATCATGTTTGGTTATGCAAAAGAAGAAATGCAGTATACCAACTATATCTACGAGCCTCAGATCCATACCGTATTGGTTTACAAACCCGGCACGAATGTTCCTGTTCCGGTAATCAGGCTAAACAGTTCCGAACAACTTGAATTAAGCTTTGATGAGCTGGTTCCGGATAACGATTATTATCAGTTTACCCTGATCCATTGTGATGCGCAGTGGAAACCGAGCGACATCCGACCCATGCAATATCTGGAAGGGAATACTTTTGATTTTATCAACGATTTCAGCTTTTCGAACAATACCTACCAGAAATACGTGCATTACAGCGTCACGTTTCCCAGTGCCCAAATGAAGCCAAAGTTTTCGGGCAATTACCTGCTGAAGGTCTACCGCAATTACGACGAGGAAGATATCATCATTACCCGCAGGATCTTTGTTCTGGAAGATAAAACAACCTTTAAGTTCGATATCCATCCTGCAACCCTGGGACAGTTTCGTTTCTCCAAACAGGAGGTTGATTTTACGGCTACCATCAACGACTATCAGGTTATTAACCCTTACCAGGACCTGAAAGTTATATTAGCACAAAACAACCGTACCGATAATGCCATCTATAACCTTAGGCCCCTGTTTATTGTAGGGAATGAGTACACCTACAATTATGAAGAGGAAAATCTTTTCGACGGTACAAACGAATACCGCTTTTTCGATTCACGTAGTCTGCGTTTTTTGTCGCAAAACGTGGGGAGAAAATATTTCGATACCCTGAACCATCTGGAACTTATTCCGGCTGAGCGAAGGGGCAGCGGGGCTTATGTCGAATATGTTGACTTTAACGGCAAGCGGGTTATTGATAACAAAGACGGACAAAATAGCGGGGCTGTAGATGGCGATTATACCTGGGTGTATTTCACCTTTAATTCCCCAAACAAATTAAGAAGCGGAGACATGTATGTTATGGGCGAATTCTCCGACTGGCGTGCCAATGAGCGTTTTAAGATGGAATACAACGAAAGTCTGCGCCGCTACGAATGCCGTGTTCTGCTAAAACAAGGCTATTACAGCTATTTGTTTACTACCTTAAACACGGAGACCGAAGTGCTCGAAACCTATGAAACGGAAGGGAATTATATGAATACGGAAAACCAGTATTATATCTACCTGTATTGCCGGAATCAGAGCTTTGGTTATGATGAACTGATCGGATTTATCTCTGAGTCCAGCAATACAAGCAATACCAAACGTTAGTGAAGGATAAGCAATTTTCCGCTAACAGTTTCCCCTTGGTTTTTCAGCTGCAGGAAATATAATCCTTCAGGAAGTTGACGCANNACCCAGGAAGCAGCCGGGTTGGGGTACAGTTTCAGGTTTTGTTTTGTAATATCACCAACCGACAGTCCATTGTAATAGAAACGCTCCTCATTTTGGTATTCCCAACGTTGATTGGAATTTGAATAATAGCTGAGGGTTTGTTTTTTGATCTCGTTAAAACTCCCATACGCTATACTGTCGCGCTCCCCGTTGGTAATTGACCATGAATTTCCATCATATTGATAACTGAGGGTTTGCATGCGATGCCCCATTGGGTCGTAGGTATATTCGGTACGTGATGCGGTATCGATAATGTTCGAACCATCGTAATAGAACTGGTAACTTTTTTGAATTTTTCCACCCGCAACAAGAGAAGAATCGTAGACGGCTGGATTCCAGGTTCCGTTCCAGGTACTGCCAACATAGGTAGTTGGGGTGAAATCGAAAGCATCAAACCCCACGTCCCAGGTCAATTTTGAAAGCCGGATATAGTTCTGAAATCCACCCTGATACGACTGAACAACGAGTGTTTGCGGAAAATCTTGCTGATTAAAATCGGACCAGATCAGTTTTTGGTAATAATAGAGGGCACCCGAACTCAGTTGGAGCAGAGTATAACTCAGAATACGTTTGTTCGCATCGTATTCATACTCGATCGAATCGCCACTATCCTCCATCCATTTATTAAGAAAATAAAGGTCTTTACGGTAGGATGTACGGTTATCTTCCGAATCAAAATTGTAGCGATGCCGTTCAAAAGGCTCCATGGAAGAACCATTATTTGCCGTAACCACGATCATGCTCACAGACCCGTTGGCATGGTAGGTATAATCCGATTGATGTTGGAGTTCTCCGCTCAGGGGATCGTATTCTTTCACGATCAGGATACGTCCCTGTGCATCATAGGTAAATACCTTTTTTGCCAGGGCATCCCAGGCGCTACCGTTCCAATTATAGGTCATCGAAGAATCAGCCAGACTACCGGCTGCGGGTTGTGCATGGGCTGCCACTATGGTCAGCACCGCACTAAGGAGGGTAATTATTCTTTTCATACAAGAGCCAAAATAATAATTAAGAATGATTTCGTTCGTTTTATTAGACGAATCAAGCCCTTACATTTGCGTTGAATGAAATATTTTTTAAGCTTCTTTTTTTCCTTGCTGGTACTTTGTTCCGATGCACAGAATGACCCCATACCAGCCCATTTAAACAATGATATCATGCAAAAGATGGGGTATATCGACCCTATTAGCAAAGACTGGGTGATCCCGGCAGTGTATGATTTTTGCCGGCCATTTGGTCCGCAGGGCAGCGCCGTGGTGTTTTTAAATGGAAAAGCGGGATTTGTCGACAAAACGGGCAAACTGATCATTCCGCATACTTTCGATGATGCCCAGAATTTTAACGAAGATGGAGTAGCCATTGTAAGAAGGGTAGGCCGCACGGATAATTATGACGGCCACCAGTCGACCAATGACCTGTTCGCCGCCATTGACCAAACGGGGAAACTCATATTGCCCTATGTATTTCGTGAACTCAACGACAAGTCATTCAAGGGAACCCTGATCGGAAAAATGGAATACCGATGGGGCATGGTTTCCATAAAGGGAAAAGAAATTTTACCTTTTGAATACCACATGATCAATGTTCATGGAAGTCGTGAGGTAGCCATTTTGCGGAAAGACACTTTATTGGGGGTGATCAATAAGGACATGGATATGATCGTGCCCATGGGAGATAATATGGCGCGTTTTGCAGGAAACAGAAGGATATCGCTTTATAAAGACGGACTGTTCGGGTATTGCGATTTCGAGGGGAAAATGGTTATTGATTACCAGTACGCACAGTTTGCCATTTTTCGGGAGGGACTTTGTGTGATCAAAAAGAATGGCTATTATGGCTATATCGATACCCTGGGAAAAACCGTCATTCCTTTTGTGTATGATGGAGGAGAGCCTTTTGTGAATGATACGGCCATTGTATTGAAACAGGGTAAAGTTGGCATGATCAATTCAAAAAATGAAATTCTGGTGGAGTTCATCTTTGATAAAATTTCCCGCTTTTATTTTCCTAAACCTCCTGGCGGATTCCTGCTTATTAAACGGGATGAATGGTACTATATCGATCCGGTAACGCACGAAATTACAGCCTGGGACACCTTGAATACCGATGACCCCAATCTCAATCAGCCTACCAAAGAACAAATGAAGCTGATCGATGAGTTAAAGAAGAAAAAGGAAGAAGAAAAAAACGATGACGACTAAGCCTCATCCCTTACCCTGAACACTAATAAAGCGGGCAAGGGGTGCCTTTTTCGCCCTTTGAATACCCAAGGTACTTCCTTGTATGCTGTAGGTGTCGCAATTTTCCAAAGCCCTCCGAAAGGCAGCTTCCAGAGTTTGTCCCGGACAGGCATTCATGCTTGACAGCAGGTTCTTAAAAGCTATACGATTTCCTTCTGCAAGGATCACTGTTCCGGTAATACGGCTACATCCGTCATCAGCTGCGAATGTACTATCCTCATAAATTTCCAGATAAGGCTGATTTTCACCTTGCGGGATACTATTTCCGTCCAATTCCTGCAGCAACCAGGTGGTACCGATCAATGGAAAGGAAACGACACCCAGCTGGTTCTCTTTTTCGACAGGTTTTTCAGAGGTGGATTTTCCCGATTTACAAGCAGTGGAGGCCGATAAAATGATCAGTATCAGCAAAGGAGCAAAGGCTTTATTCATAGCGAAAATTGAGGGGTCAATATACAGCCTTCCTGAATAGATTCCGCAGGCAAACCAAATGAGCGAATAGTACCAGAGGGACAATAAACACCGGCAACCATACAAAAGGGAAGTACAAAACAGCTCTGTTGGGCTGGTCAAAAGCCAGCTGCTGAAAAGGAAATGGAGCAGCTAAAATAGCGTGGGTCACAATATTTACCAGCAGGCCGATACAAATGAAATTCCAAATGATAAGCAGCTTAGGGCCGATTGATTTTTTTCTGTATCCGAAATAATAGATCAGAGGGGCACTGAGTCCGGAAAGGATGTCAAAATTCCGGCCTTCAAAGGTCATGAGTTCAGGAATGGTCCCAAAAGTAAAGAGCAGGAACAAAACAATTTCTACCGGGATACGCACAGTATGAACAAGCGTTAGTTTGGCCGGGTCAAGCCCGTCAATAAAGGTTCTCCCTTTTTTGGTGGCAAAAAGCAGGACAATTCCCGCAAAAGCGATAAGGGCAAGAAACAACATACGCGGAGGAAGGCTGGTGGCCTGGGTAAATCCGGAAAGCGCGGCTATTCCCGTAATCGCCAACCAAAGAAGGATAATAAGCAGAACAGGTTTTGTTTTTAACGTGCTGCGCAGCATTAAAATAAGGGAGAACAAGGTGGTGAGTCCGAAGAGAAGCTCAAGCCAGAAGGGTGTTTCAGTCATGGGTGTGTCAATTTGTGCTGCAAAGAACCCCTGCCTCTTTCAAAATTTTCTTGTCCTATGGCAAGAAATCAAAGCTCCTGTTTTTGGCTATAATTTCGGCGTATACGGCTCAGGGAAGAGTCGGTAATGCCGAGGTAGGAGGCGATATGTTTTAATGGAGCATGTTTAAAAATATCGGGTTTGGTTCTGATCAGGCGATCATACCTGGTTTCCGCTTCTTCATTGATCAGCGACAGCGTGCGTTCTTTCAGGTTGGCAAAGCCGTTCACCAACATGGCCCTGCCAAAATCACGAAAATGAGGCATGGCGTGGAAGGCCTCGTTGAGCTCCTGGTAATGGATATAACAGGCTTCGCAGGGTGTTTCCGCCTGATAATATTCGGATGATGGAATACGTCGAAAGAAAGAACTCACCTCAAAAACGACTTCTCCGGAAGTATAAAAGTTCGTGGTTACTTCATCGCCCTCCAGATCAAGAGTATAAGCCCGGATACAACCGGAAGACAGAAACAAATACCGGTCGCTGATCTTGCCGGCTTCGAGAATAAATTCGTCCTTTTCAAAATGGATGTTCTGGAAGGAAGCAACAATTTCTTCGGCTTTGACTTCCGGAATTCCTGTTCTCTGGCAGATAAAATTTACGAATGCTGCTTTGCTCATCGGGCAGGGATTGGTATGGGAAGTTAAAAATTTCCTCGTAAAGTTAGCACAAGATTCCTTCCCGGAGCCCCGATATTCGAAGCAAAAACCCGGTAATTTTTATCCAGAATATTTTCCAGTGCCACCTGCAAACGGAGGTGTTTATTAAACTGGTAAGCCGTGCGCACATTAAGCGTAAACCAGGCCGGCGTATAGCCATTAACCGGGTCAGCCGAAAATTGGGCATTGTCTTCCCCGATCAGGTTATAGTCTTTCGACGCTTTCGCTCCACTGTAAACGAGAAAAAACTCGCCTTTAAATTGTTTGAGTTTGAGTTGGAAACTGCTTCTTCCGAAAACCGGAGGGATATGGTCCAAGGGGTAAGGAATGCTGTCTGTAATAAGTCGCCCATAGGTATAGTTTAAAGTATGGACCATGGAAAATTGCGGACTGATATCCGCCTGAAAATAGGCGCTCAATCCATAAATATACGCCCGGGCAACATTGTCATTGAGGATCACCTTGCTCATTTGTCCGTCATAATACAGAGAATCCTGCCCGTTAAATTGGCCTTCCCGCGTTGTAATAGCATTGGTGTAAAGGGTATAAAACACATCGGTGCCCAGGCTGATCTTGTCGGTGAAAGAATGCGTTGCTCCCCCGCTCAGGTTCCAGGTATATTCTGGTTTAATGTCAGGGTTAGGGATGATAATTTTACCTGGTACCGATTCAAAAACTTTGCTCAGATCATCCACGTTAGGTGCCCGGAATCCCGTGGCTGTCAACACGGTATAGCGCCACGATTTGTTCGGCATATAGATCAGGCCGATATTCCCGTTTAGGGCCTGGTTGTTTTGCTTTATTTCATCATAAGGAAAAGGGAAAAAGGATTTATCCGCAAACCGGGCATTCAGTCCGATCAGGCTATACCTTAATCCATCATTGATAATCAGCTTTTCACTGATCTCCCAGGCATGGGTCAGGTAAACAGCCACATTCTGCATGTTCGATCCTCCGTTCGGATAACGGCTGATTAGCGCAAAAGTGCTGTTATCCAAAATATTCTTCCCGTTGCCTCTTGATTTTACAGCGTTGTACCAGGCATCTAGTCCATAGCGTATTTCATGTTTCCCCATTTTTTTTGCCAGGTCGATATTCAAACTCAGGATATTCAATTCCTCCACCTGAATTTCCAGGGTATCCCTGTTAAAGAGGCGGCTATATCTGCTTTCCCTGATATTTTGATAAGCAAGCGTCAATTTCGCTTCCTGGTAAAGCCGGGTAATGGCTTTGCTCGAAAGGGAATAGGCGGCAAAAAAACGGTTTTGAGGTCCGTAATACCATTCGGCGTAGCGGGCAACACCATTCCGGGTTTGGGTGAGCCGGTCGTAACGTGGAATGTTCGAGGAGCTGGAATATTGAAGGTTTAGCTCATGGATGAGGTTCTTATTTTGCTGGAAAAGAAACTTCTGAAAGAGGTCGATCTGATCATAACCGGACTGTTTTTGCAGGTTTGGATCCGGGTTCACGAACATGGAATCCTGGTTACCAACACGTTCTACATAAAATGTTCGTTTGCCCCAATCGCCATAAAAGGGGTTACGCCGGCTGCCTTGCCTCAGGTCGCCAAAACGGGAAAAGGTGAGGCTGCTGAGCGAGGCAAAGCGTTTTGAACCCAGATTAAAATCCACATGTCCGCTGCCTTCCGAACTGGCAGAAGAGTAGCGGGTAAAGGCATTGACATGAAGGCGCAATTTGCCTGTATCGGCCAGTAAAGGTTTTTTGCTATGGAAATGCATCACCCCGCCAAGGGCATCGCTTCCATACACCACTGATCCGGGACCATATACGATTTCGACCTTTTCAAGCAAGGAATTATCCAGCGTAATGCTGTTCTGAAGATGACCACCCCGGTAAATGGCGTTATTCATCCGAACACCATCCACGACCATGAGCACTTTATTGCCTTCGAAACCCCGTATAATGGGACTCCCCCCGCCAAGCTGACTTTTCTGAACGAGAATATTTCCGCTGTTCTGGAGCACGTCGGCAGTGGTTTGCAGACTCACAAAAGCCAGTTCTTTTGCATCAATAACCTGAACCTGTTGGGCTACGTCCTTGGCTTTTTCTTCAAATCGACTGGCCGATACAACGGTTTCATACAAGGAGATGGATTTTTGAAAAAGCGGGACGATAAATTGAAAATCTTTTACCTGAGCGAATGAATAGCTTTCTGTGAAATAGCTGATATGTGTGAAATGAATGGTGTCCTTAGCGTCAAAGGCCGATATGTCGGCTTTCCCCTCGTTATTGGTGGTGGCACTGACCGTTTTTTGTGAATTGAATAAAAGCACTTTGGCAATGGGTTGTAAGGTACTTTGGTCAATAACCAGAACGGTTTGGGCTTTAAGTGGGATGATGGATAAAAGAAGTACCAGTACCAGAAGCGTTTTTTTCACTTGGCGAAGATAGGAAAAGCACTATTTGAGGATTTATGATTTATGATTTATGATTTTTGGAACATAGAACGAAATTCTCACTATGTACCCTATAAACCCAGCCATGGTCTATGGTCCATGGTCCGTGGTCCATGGTCTTCCCCGAAAGAGATCAATTCGCAGCCCTGAAAAGCGCTTCTAGTTCCTTCTTCACCTTGACGCTCCCGATCCCGACCGGATCTTTCGGCTCCACAGGATATTCCCCCAGCGTATACTGAAGCCAAAGCGTATCCCGCCATTGCCCATGTTTATAGCCCGACTTTTTAAAATGGGCGAAAGCTTCGAAACCCATCGACTTATGGAAACCTACACTTTGCTCATTGGGGTATCCCACGATGGCATAAACGGTTAAAAATCCCTGTAAACGCAGAATGGTCAGAAGGGTTTCGTACAAGCGCCGGGCTATTCCTTTACCATGAAAATCGGGATGGACATAAATGGCACTTTCAACCGACCACTGGTAGGCAATTCTATCCCGATACCGACTGGCGTACGCATAGCCTACTACCTTCCCCTCATACCGGCATACCAGCCAGGGATAGGTCCTTGTAATAGACCTGATCCGTTCAGAAAATTCTTCAGGAGTCGGAACCTCGTATTCAAAGGTGATCACGGTATCCCGGATATAGGGGGCATAAATATCCAAACAGGCAGCATAGTCTGACTCTTCGATCCATGTGATCTGATATTCTGGTTTCATTGCCTGCTAATGTCGGATTTTCCTTCTATAATTCCCTTATTCCCCCTCGGGCATAAGGCCTGTCGCCAAGTGTTCCGAATTTTTCGTTTTGAAAATGGTAATAAGCGCTCATCCCGATCATGGCTGCATTATCCGTGCAATAGGCAAATGCCGGAATATAAGCTTTCCAGTTTTTGCGAAGGGCAAGATCCTGAATGCGGCTGCGTAACAAACTATTGGCAGAGACTCCACCCGCAATACCAATATGGCGTATCCCAAGATCATTGGCGGCCCGCTCCAGGTTTTGAATGAGGTAAGTAACAATGGTTTCCTGGATCGAGGCACAGAGGTCATTTAAATTGTCCTGAATAAAGGCAGGGTCTTTAGCCTGTTGTTCCTGAAGAAAGTAGAGAATACTCGTCTTCAGTCCGCTGAAACTGAAATCATAACCCGGCATTTTAGAGGTATTAAAATGAAACCTGCTTCCATTTCCCGATCGTGCATAATGATCAATGAGCGGACCTCCCGGATAGGGCAGTCCCAACAACTTGGCGCTTTTATCAAAGGCTTCCCCGGCAGCATCATCCCGCGTTTTTCCGATCAGTTTCTGCTCAAATTCATTATCCATACGCACCAACTGGGTATGTCCGCCTGAAACCACCAAACATAAAAAAGGGAATTTTGGCTTCGGTTCATCAATAAAATGCGCCATCACATGGGCATCCATATGATCCACCCCGATCAAAGGAATGCCACAGGAAAGCGCCAGCCCTTTGGCAAAAGAGCTCCCAACCAACAGCGAACCCATTAGTCCCGGCCCCTGGGTATAAGCCACGGCATCAAGCTCGTGAACCGCTACTCCTGCAGCCTTTAGCGCCGCATCAACCACCGGAACGATATGCTGTTGATGTGCCCTGGAAGCCAGCTCGGGCACAACACCTCCGTATTTTTCATGAACAGCCTGTCCGGCCACTTCGTTCGACAAAACGCGTCCATCCACCAATACTGCGGCAGAGGTGTCGTCACAGCTCGATTCTATGGCAAGAAGTTTGACTGGTCTATTCATGGTGCAAATTTCTTATTTTTGACACGAATCGGTGAGAAGAATCCTTAAAATAGTCGCGGGCATCCTTTTTTCTCTGTTCTTCCTGTTGTTTTTAATGCTTTCTATACTGCAAAGTGAAGCCGGGCAAAAAAAATTAAGGTCGGAGCTGGCCCGGATACTGTCTGAGGAATTGAAGACCCGGGTCAGTGTTGGGCACATCAACTGGACCATCGTTGATGGGGTTAAAATTAAGGATGTCTATATTGAAGACCAGCAGGGCGACACCCTCTTTTTTGTCGGCGACCTGCGGGCCCGTATCAAATTGATCGATTCAGACAAACATTTCGTTTTTCTCCGCAAAATTTCGCTGGATCAGGTTCATGTTAATTTCAGGCAGTATAGCGGAGATTCGACCTTTAATTATGTTTTTTTCTTTGACGCCCTGAGTACGGGCAAAACCGATACGAGCAGGGCTCCGGTGATCTGGACCCTGTTGTTTGAAAAGGTCCAGCTGGAAAATACCCGTTTCCGCATGCGTATTGATGACGATACCGTTACAGGTCGTCAATTCCGTGAAAACGACATGTACTTCACCGACGTCCATGCCGAACTGCGCGATTTTTATGTGGTCGATGATTCCCTGAATTTTTATGTCAAAGAATTAAGCCTGAAAGAGCATAATAGCCTTGAAATTACTCATATGCAGGCCAAAAGTGTCATATGTTCCAAAGGCATGTATTTCAGCGACCTTGAACTCGAAACGCCCA
>DQHT01000030.1 GCA_003531115.1 Bacteroidota bacterium
ACCAGCCGGTATGGCGGGCAGATCGTCCGCAGAAAGGCCGCTACCGTGAATTTTACCAGTGTGATGTCGACATCGTGGGTTCGGATTCCTTGCTTTATGAAGCAGAGCTGATCTGTATTTATGACGAAGTGTTTGCGGCATTCGGACTCCCCGTTTCTATCCGCATCAATAACCGAAAAATTCTCGAAGGCATCGCCAATCAGTGTGGCTTCAAAGACAGCTTCCGGAGTTTTACCATCATCATCGATAAGCTGGATAAAATTGGCCGTGATAAGGTCATCCAGGAACTGAGTCTGCTTGGCGGAAATGCAGAAGAAGCCATGAACTTACTCCAACAGGGAACGCTTGACCAGGCCTTTATCCAGGCAATGAAAACACGCCTAAAAGATGAAACAGCCCAAAAAGGACTGGCTGAAATGGAAGAGGTACTGAGCTACCTGGCCGCCTATCCGGCCAAAAACGAGGTAGTCTTTGATGGAACCCTGGCCCGCGGACTAAATTATTATACCGGTACCATCTACGAGGTGCAGGCCAAAGGTGTACAGATGGGAAGCATAGGCGGGGGCGGACGTTATGACGACCTTACCGGCGTATTCGGACTCAAAGGTGTTTCAGGAGTCGGCATATCTTTCGGCGCCGACCGGATCTATGATGTTTTGCTTGAACTGAACCTGTTTCCGGAAACGGTTTCGTATTCTGGTAAAATTTTGTTTTGTCCGATGGATGCCAATGTATTGCCTCAGGCATTTGCTATGGCCACCGTCTGTCGGGCTTTGGGTATTTCCTGCGAGGTGTATCCAAGTCCGGCGAAATTGAAAAAACAACTCGGTTATGCCGACGCGAATAAAATTGCCTGGTCTGTTATTCTCGGACAACAGGAAATTGAAAGTGGCCAGCTTAGCCTTAAAAATATGGAGACCGGAGAACAGGTATCCTTAGGTTTAGAAGAAATAATAGCAAAATTGAAGGCATGAACACCTTGTGGATAGACTGTAAAAAGGAATTGGACCCGATCACCCTGTACAATGAAGTGCGCAAGGGCACCAAAGCGGGATTGGCCGATCATTCAAAAGAAGCCATCCTCCACGTATACAATTACCTGCAGGATAAAATAGCCCGTAGCGACAAGGCCCATTACGGGATCAATACTGGCTTTGGCTCTTTGTACAATACGGTGGTTCCAAAAAACAAACTCGCCGAACTGCAATACAATCTGCTCATGTCGCATGCCTGCGGGGCAGGGGATGAGGTTCCGGCCATGATCGTGCGCCTCATGCTCCTTCTAAAGGCACAAAGTTTAGCGTATGGATTTAGCGGGGTGCAGTTGGAAACAGTTGAACGGCTTATCCATTTTTATAACGAAGACTGCCTTCCCGTAGTTTATGAACTGGGCTCCCTCGGTGCATCCGGCGACCTGGCACCTTTGGCTCACCTGAGTTTGCCTTTAATTGGTAAAGGGGAAGTGATCCTCAAAGGCGAAAGAATGGGTGGGGCAGAGGCCCTGAAAAAATTGGGATTAAAACCCCTGGCTCTCGGCGCTAAGGAAGGTTTAGCCCTCATCAACGGCACTCAGTTTATTTCAGCTTATGCCACCGCGTTGGTAGCCCGCGCTCAGGAATTGGTCCACGCCGGCGACCTGATCGCAGCCATATCCTGCGATGCCTTTGATGCCCGAACGGATGCCTTCGACCTGAAGATCGGACAGGTTCGTCCGCATGCCGGGCACCTCGAAACCTCCCTTGTCATCCAAAAATACCGCAAAGGGTCCGCTATCGCTGACGCTGAAAAGATCCATACTCAGGACCCTTATAGTTTCCGCTGTATTCCCCAAGTTCATGGAGCGAGTAAAGATGCACTACGCCACGTGATGCAGGTGGTGACAACGGAGATCAATTCGGTTACAGATAACCCCAATATTTTTGCGAACGAGGATGAAATTATCAGCGGAGGAAATTTCCACGGACAACCCCTGGCATTGCCCATCGATTACCTCTGTATGGCCTTGTCGGAGCTGGGAAATATCGCCGAACGCCGTTTGTATTTGCTCGTTTCCGGACAACGGAACCTACCGGCATTTCTGACACCCAATCCCGGATTACATTCCGGATTTATGATCATCCAATACCTGGCCGCCGGTATCGTGAGCCAGAACAAACAGCTTTGTACGCCGGCTTCGGTCGATTCGATCGTAAGCAGCAACGGACAAGAAGACCACGTAAGCATGGGAGCCAATGCCGCCACCAAATGTTACCGGGTATTGCTGAACCTGGAGCGTATTCTTGCATTGGAATTGATGACAGCCACTCAGGCGCTGGCATTCAGGAAACCCCAAACGAGTTCCGAAATTCTCGAAGCTTTGGTTGCCGATTTCAGAAAAACCGTGCCTCAGGTGGAAGAAGATGTAGAAATGCATCTACTCATACGTAAGGCCGAAGAATTCCTCAGAACCTTGCAGGTCTAAGTCAACCTGCTTAAATTGCAGGTATGCGAAAATTCTTTCGAACCGGTCTTTTGTTTCTGGTGTTGTTCCCTATTGGTCTCGTTCAGGCCCAGGAATTTAAATCCGGATATATGCTTGGAGTTTCGGCCACCCAGGTGGATGGAGATAATCTCAGCGGTTACAACAAACTTGGACCCCATCTCGGCATTTTTGTGGAGCGTATGTTCGGCGATAAATTCAGTGTTCGTCCCGAATTTCTTTTTACCATCAAAGGGGCCAAGAACTATGTCGATATCGACAATATTGCCGACCCGATCAAAACGGCTTTTTATTATGTTGAAGTCCCGTTTTTCCTTAATTACCACATTAAAAAATTTCAGATCGAAGCCGGCCCTTCATTCGGGGTATTGATGTATGCCTACAATAACGATAAAACAGGAAAATACGAAACTACCGGCCTGTACAACCGAATGGAATGGGCCGCACACCTCGGTGTGTCGTACCGTTTAAAGGAAAGTATGCTTCTTTATGGACGTTATTCCTATTCGATGGATTGTGTAGATGGAGGCAATTGTGGCGCCTTATTTACTTCTCCCAAATTGAGACCGGGGTACTTTCATAATGTGATATCGGTGGGGATGAGGCGGTTCTTCGGCACCTAAGAGGTTTGTCTAATCCTTTTAATCCTTGGAATCCTGCTTCAGACTTTTGTAACTTTATCTGTGTTTCCCGTTATAGTTTTTACCATGAAACCCTGTATAGTTCTCCTTTTATTCTTGTTCATTTGTTCCGGTTCTGCCGCAACTGACCCTGACAATAAAGATACAATCTACCTCAAAGTCCATTTTTTATACGGATCCAAACCCCTCAAAGCCTATAAAGATACCGAGCCCAAATGGTTTGGCGGCATTTTAGGCGGCCATGTGGGCATTGAAGGCGACAGCAACAAGATCCTGGACTTTGGCCCGAGAGGGAAATTCCACATTTTCGCTAAAAAGAGTAAACGAAATAGTTATTTCGGACTTCGGGACAGGAAATCCTTTTACTCCATACTTGGGTCCAATCCCGATAGTGTTAAAAGGGCTGTCGTTTATATTCCGGTTACCCGGATCCAAAAAGCCAAATTCGACAGTATCACGAAGGTTTATACCAGTCATGCCCCATACGACTACGCCTTTTTCGGAATGCGCTGCGGCGCCGCCAGTTACGATGTATTAAGTCAACTGGGAATTTTACCTGACTACAGCTATACCCAAACCTACACCCGGATCTTTTATCCCAAAAAACTGAGGAAAAGGCTATTTGCCTTAGCCACTGCGAAAAATTGGAAAGTGGTGAAATACGAAGGAAGCCGCCGCCGCAAATGGGAGCAGGACTAAGCTCCACCGTTCACTGAGCTTGTCGAAGTGAACATAGTGAGAGTCAACCCTTCCGGCCCTNNGAGGCATACAGGTATCCATCGCAATCATTGCCTTTCAAACCCCAGGAGTTTTTAACCTTGTAGTAAATGGTCCCTTTTTGGTCTTTAACCATGCCGGTAATGTGCATACCATGGTCGTCCTGGGTTTCGTAATTGTCGAATGCCAATTGACGGTTTTCCTGGGTAATCACCATTTGGGGCAAGGCATGATTGCTTAAACTATCGTATTCTTCTTTTCCATAGGCTGANNTAGTTCTTCTTTTCCATAGGCTGAATACCCTTTTTCCGGAACGATAGCCACGCCATTTTTCCAGTTGAATCCCTTTTCACTGACATCGGCACCCCAGGCAATGGTATAGCCTTTATCGATGGAGTTGGTAAGGATGTCGCGGAACTCATTAAGCGGAACATTATAGCAGGATTGTGCAGCCCAGTTATCCGGAACTTCCAACACAAATTCTGAATAAAACGGATGGTGAGAAAATGAACTGATCACCACATAATCACTGGGGTCAAGGCCAAGTGAGGCCTGATACGACTTAGGGGTATGGGTTATTCCATCGACGACAAATTTCTCCGGGATCTCACCCAAATAGGCGTCAACTGCTGCATTAAAGGCCAGCTTCCATACCGGACTGAGCACGCCGTTCGGGTTAGAAACAACCGCATCCACGATGCCTTTCAACACTTTATCCATTTCCCAATGAATATGATTTTCGCTGTCAACCAGTTTTCCCGGGTACGCCGATTGTGGCATGAGTCCGATATTTTTCATCACATAAATGGCGTCGTGAAAAGCTCCTCCGGCAGCAAAAGTTCCGTTTCCATGCATGCGCACATACTTATCGGCCTTAGCCCGGTAAGTATGGTTTACCACAAACATCTCAGAAAGGTTGACCGTTTTTTTTGTCTGGCGCAGGATCTCGGATTCAAAAAAGGAAAGGGAGGAAAAACTCCAGCAAGTCGAACTTCTGTATTGATTTTCGACATCCGTTTTGTCATGGTCTTTAATCACCGTAAACAGGATTTTTCCGTCTTTTTTATTTGGAAAAGTCTGGGCACTGAGGTTAATGGACAAAAACAAACAAATACAGAGGCTTAAAATTTTCGAACTGGTTTTCATGATCTAATCACATCGTTAAACAGGCGGGCAAGATAAGGGCTTGGTTTTATTGCCGCAAATTCCTTTAGGCGGATTTATTGAACCTTTAGATGTAAAATTATACTATTAATAATCAGCACATTATGTGAATTGTATGAATTTGATGCAGCGTTTCTCCAACCTTCTTACCCCAATATGCCGTTTTCAATGTATAGTTCCATAATTCCCTTAACTTATTGACTTAGAGCTTGCTAAAGGCTTGTAAGAAAAGTATGCGGTGCACTGCAAGGGGAACTTTTTTGTCCACCACCTAAGGCCTGAAAACCTCAAGGTTAAAAAGTTTATGCCATGCACAAAACCATCTACATACTGCTATTACTGGGCTTTGCACAGGGTGCTTATGCCCAGAATTCTGCCGAGATCAAAGGAACAATCAAGGATTCGCTTTCCGGTGAATTGCTATTCGGAGCAAATGTCATTCTTCTTCAAAATGGTACTATGATAACCGGTGCCCAGGCCGATGTTCAGGGAGAATATTATCTGAGTGGCATTGCCCCGGGCACTTACATGCTCAAAGTAACCTATACCGGTTATGGAAGCCAGGAAAGAATGGTTCAGGTGAAGAGCGGACAGAGTAATAAGTTCGATTTTAAGCTGGGTATGATCGCCATTGTGATCAATCTCCCTGGCTCGAAATATGGCACAAAGCTGGACGATACCACGGTTATCATTGACATTGTTGGGCCGCCACCTTTGAGCAGGGTAATTTTAATGGAATTACCAACCAATACCGTTGACGGACGCCTAATCACACAGGCCGGTACAGTTCGCAGGGGCAATCAAATCAGCATTAAAGGCGCCAGACCCTCGGCTACGGGTTTCTATCTCGGAACCATGCCCCTGATCTCGCGCTTAAACTTTTCCTCCTTTTCCCTGGCCCAATTTGGTGTCGTTTTGGGCGGAGTATCGCCCGAATATGGCGATTTTGTTGGAGGTGCTGTTGTGCAAAGTCTCGTGGCCGTTAATCCCAAACCCTATTTTAGTGCTGAGGTAATCAGTTCCAGTCTCTTCGATAAATTTCATTATAACCAGGTCGATGTCAATTTCGGAGGACCGCTGATCATGAAACATGTGAAAAATGCCGATTACGACCGAATGGTTTTGGGGTATCATATGAATCTGAACCTGATCTATCAGCATGATCCAAATCCATCATCCATCGGAATATGGAAAGTAAAGGATGCGTCACTAAAAGCGATAGAAGAAAGACCGATCACACCGGCATCTTCCGGTTCAGGATATGTTCCGACAGCCGAGTTTCTGACTTTTGACGATCTTGAAAAAGTGCAGGCACGCGATAATGCCGACGAAAGTGACCTGATGTGGTTAGGAAAACTTGAATTCCGTCCCATAACCAACCTGAGCATTGAAGCGGCAGCCGTTGTTGACAGGCGCAGCAGCAGAATTGCCCCTTTCAGCAATCAATTATTGAACAGTGCTTCCAATCCAATATCCACCAATTGGTCGGTGATCAGTTACCTGAATCTTGAGCACAACCTTCTGGCAAAAATGAGTGAGACCAAGGTAAAAAGCCGGCAACTCCGGAGGATGAAATATTCCATAAGCCTTCAATACCAAGGTGTTTGGAACCGCACAGAAGATCAGGAATTAAAAGATGATTATTTCCGCTATGGCTATGTTGGTCAGTACAATGCCTACCGTGCCCCTGTTTACCAGTTTACCGGTGAAGAAGGACCTGCGGGAAGAAGTATCCCCATCGTTCAAAACGGCGATACTGTATGGGTAAAGAACTACTACGAACTTCAGGGTTTTTCGGATACACTCATCACGTTTGACAGAAGCAGGACTGCCAATCCGCTACTTGCTAATTATTCATCCAGCTATTTCGATATGGCGGGGCCGGTCAGAAGTTTCGGTCAGCTTAATTCAGAGGGTGGAGCAGTATTGAATGGAAACAATCCGATCGGCATCTATTCCAATATGTGGAACAATACCGGGGCAATGATCGTTGGCTCCTCCATCAATTCAGGTGTCGGACGTTCACAAACCGAACAGTTTAGTATGAGTGTACAGGGTGAACTTACCAAAGGCATCCATACCGCAAAAATGGGCGTTTATTTCGAGCAACGGGTTTCAAGGGCTTATAGTGTAAATGCCATGAGTTTATGGACCCTCATGTTCCAGAGTGCAAACGAAGGACTACAACTCGATCGCTCAAATCCCATAGTGCACTACAATGAAAATGGCCAGTTTATGGATACTGTTTCCTATCGGGAAACATTCTCTTCCGGTCAAAGTAGCTTTTCCAAACGCCTGCGTGAAGCGCTGATCGAAAAAGGATACCGGGATGTATATGGAAATACGATCACCCCGGAATCCTATGTTAACGTGTATGGACTAAACCCCGATGATCTGAGCCTGGACCTTTTTACCGCCGATGAATTGTTGGGAAGTGGGGGTAACAACCAGTATGTAAGCTATTTTGGCTATGATCATCTGGGCAAAAAATCCCGCAAAACGTCAAGTGTCAACGACTTTCTCAGCGACCCCGAAAAAAGAAGTATCGGCGCCTTTCGTCCAATTTATGCAGCCATGTACCTGCAGGATGTGATCGAAATAAGCGACCTGACTATTCGTTTGGGTGTGCGTATAGAGCGCTTTGATGCCAATGTGCCGGTGCTCAAAGATCCATATTCCCTCTATCCGGTGCGCCAGGCAGGAGAAGTTACCGAACTGAATGGTCGGGCAGTTGCGCATCCTGCCGGAGTTGAAAACGATTTCCTGGTGTATGTGGATGACATTAAAAATCCGAAAGACATCGTTGGTTACCGTAAAGGAAATCAATGGTACAATTCAGACGGATTATTGATCAATGACCCGGGTCAGCTTGCCTTAAAAACCAGATCCGGTTTGATCCAGCCTTATCTGGTCGACCAGAAATCAGAGCAACTGACAGCGAATTCTTTTAAGGATTTTGAGGCTAAGGTGATGGTATTACCCCGCTTTTCCGTAGACTTCCCTATCAGTTCCGAAGCCAGGTTCTTTGCCTATTATGATGTGCTGGCACAACGTCCGAGCAATATCTTTACGCCCATTGATGAATATGCCTTCCTGAGATTTAATCCTACCAAAGTGTTAAATAACCCTGATTTAAAACCTCAGATCACCACGGATTATGAAATTGGCTTTCGTCAGCGTATAAGCCGGTCGTCCTCCCTTAGTTTAACCGCTTCATATAGGGAACAACGCAATATGATCCAACTGGTTCGCTATTATCAGGCTTACCCTGTATCCTATATTTCTTATGGAAATATTGATCTTTCAACCATCAAAGGATTCCGGACCGAATACCTGTTACAACGCAGACATTTTATGTTAAACGCCAGCTACACCTACCAGATCGCAGAAGGAACCGGGTCAGGAACAAGTTCACAAGGCGGACTCGTTTCTGCGGGCCAACCTAATCTCAGAAACCTTTTTCCCTTGTCGTATGATGTGCGTCATAATTTCAAACTCACCTTTATTCAAAGTTTTGGTCAGGGAGAAAACTACGAAGGACCAGTTGTCGGCAATAAAAAGATCCTGGAAAATGCAGGTATAAGCCTCACCCTCAATGCCTTTTCGGGCCAACCTTTCAGTGCAACGACTATTGCAACTCCTGATGGACAATCGGGTATTGCCTCAAGAAGTCCGCTAAAAGGAACTCCAAACGGTTCACGCACGCCCTGGAGCTTTAACAACAATTTAAATGTTTTCCGCGGATTCCCTGTTGTATTGGGTAAACGAGACGGAGTGGACATAGAAGGAATCTTTACGGTTACTTTATGGATGGAGAATTTCCTGAATATCCGAAACATTGAGGCCGTACACTCCTATTCAGGATCTGCCGACACAGACGGTTATCTGAATTCGGCTAATGGAAAAAGTGCCATCGAAGCGGCAACCAATGCGCAAAGTTTTGTGGACTTGTACAATACAGCACTGGCTAATCCGGGCTACTACGGGCTTCCCAGAAGAACGCGTTTGAGCCTGCAACTCACGTTCTGATCATAGAACGTGCTTCTGGAAAACCGCCCTCAAGGGCGGTTTTTTTGTATTTGGGGGAGAGAAGCAACCTTATTACCTTTAATGCGGTCTAACCATAAAGATTCCCGTTGATTAAAAGCGCCTGTATATTTTTGCTTGTTCTTCTATTTGGTGTAAAAGCGAATGCACAGTCCTGCACAATTGTTTCAGATTCGGTGGTCTGTGTGAACGATTTTATCACCTTCCAGTTGCAGTTTTCCGGATCAGTGAGTTCGTATGCCTGGGATCTTGGCGATGGACAAACATCCACACAAGCTACTCCCTTTGTAAAATACACAGTCAGCGGCTTAAAGACGATACAGGTTGTAGTGCAACTGAGTGGGGGAGGTTCCTGTACGGCAACAAAAGTAATTCAGGCACATGCATTGCCGGTAGCAAGCCTGCAGATCAATGCCTCGAGTAATTATTGTCTGAGTAAAAACCTGGTTTGCGTCGACGACCTTTCCAAACCGGGCATATCCAATTCACCCATCGTAAAACGTGTGGTGCTATTCGGAGATGGATTTGCCGATATTTCCTTTAATCCATCAGCTTCCAAACAGATTTGCCACAGATACAACCGCGACGGGAATTATACCATTATTCTTGAGGTAACCGACAGCAAGGGTTGTATCAACAGGGCTCAAACTACGGTTACTGTTGTTCGTGATGTTCGCGCCTTATTCGGATATAGCCTCTATGGAAATTGTGATACTGCCGCCCTTTGCCTGGTCAACATGACCCAATCCGATTCAAATTCCATGGCCAAATGGTACTGGAATTTTGGAAACGGGGTGATCGATTCATCGAACTGGACAGGACGGTGCCTGGTTTACCGCGATTCAGGTGTTTTTTCACCGCAGTTGGTCATCCATTCGGGCAATGGTTGTTCCGATTCGTTTAAACAAAACGGACTAATTCAATTGAGTCCGGTCGTTTTTGATGTGGTTATCGATAAATATGCCGATTGTGTTGGTTCTACCTGGACATTCGAAGATAAAGGACCTCTGAAAAACGAATATTTTTGGTATTACCGCGACAGCCTCGATAAGATCAGTCACCCGCTGGGACAAGGCAACCCCTTCTCTACCAGCGCCATGGAGCCCGGAAAAAAATATATCTCACTTACCGTTCACCGGGGATCATGCATAAGTACCTATTTGTGGGATTCCGTACTTGTACGCGGTCCTGTGGCCAACTCCGAGATCCGTAACTGGTCAATTTGTGTTGCGGGGGATACAACCTATTTCTGCGATGTAAGCGATTACCGGGGAACAGTTGGAATCAAGCGCTTATGGGATTTTGGAGATGCCTGGTGTCCGAGTTGTACCACGGATACCAAGGCGGGGATCAATGTTGGGGTTAATTGCCGCTATTCTGTTGATGAATCGCCAAAACATCTGTATTTAACCGACACCTGTTTTACTGCTACATTGACTATGTGGGATACGGTTACAGGATGCGATTGGGATGAGTATTTTGTTATCCAGGTTGGTAAACCCAAAAGGGAAACCATCGAATTCAACTATTACAACGATAAGGCCTGTACCGGAATTGCCGTTGACCGATCCTTTCGATTCAATCTTCAGGGAAATTGTTATAAATATCAGGTCCTGCCAGATTCATTGGCGGGTAAGCAGTTTTTCCCCGGACTGCAACTTTGGAAGTATTCGAGCCTGAGCAATCCAAATGGCTTTGTTACTGTTGGACTTGTGATTGAATCAGGACCTTTTCTCACGCCGCTCTGCCCGGGAATCACGACTGGTCCCGTTTGCAGAGACACGATCTGGTACTCAAACTGGATCCATATTATTAACGAACCGGCACCATTTTTTGTACCTGAAAGCAAACATGGCTGCGCGCCTTTTCACAGCAAGATGACCCTTCAGGATACCAGTGATACCACATTGACCATGGCTATCTGGGACTGGGGTGATGGAGCTGTGGATACGGTATTGGTAACATCCGGAAATTTAATACAGAGTGAATTTTCACATACCTTTTTGGCGAACGGGCAATACGACATTCGCCTGCTTTTGGTAAATAACCGGGGATGTACCCAGGAATCCGTTGAGATGATTTCTGTTGGACATAAAAATCAGTTCGAACATATATTGGAACCCTGCCTGGGTGAATGTCTGACCTTTTATGATTCCACCTACTATTATGGGGATACGAATTACTATTGGACCATGCCTGACAGCGTGAGGCCAAATAAAGAAAAAATGTGGTGGAGTTTCGGCGACGGGACCACGGATACCATCACCCATCCGGTCAAATGTTTTAACGACACAGGCATCTATCAGATACAGCTGATAACCATGGATACTTCCGGATGTTTTGATACCAGTGCATCCATCATTGAAATAGGAGGGATAAAAGCTGGTATTTCTGCAAAAGATGTGATTCTGTGTTCTGAGATCGTCCAGTTTATGGATTCATCGATCACCTTAAATGCCAATGCCAATGAGCAAATTGTTTACTGGTATTGGGATTTTGGCGACGGCACTACGCCCAGTTACCTGCTGAATCCCTATCATTTTTATTCATCTTATGGAAAATTCGATGTTCGCCTGATCATCTATACCAACAGAGGATGCGTGGATACTGTCTTTAAAACGGTGGACGTTGTCGGGCCCGTTCCGGCATTTGAGTTTGTGAGCGATTCGATAGGTTGCGCACCTTTTGAAATTGAATTGAAAAATGTTTCGAGCAGGGTTAAAAACTGGATCTGGTATTTTGGCGACCCGGGAAATAACACCTATGCCACTTTGTACGACAGCAATGTGCGTTTCTACTACGATAAACCCGGGATCTATTACCTGCAGCTTTATGGAGCCGACAGCATTTACAATCCGGCTACGCAAAATAATCAATACTGTAGTTTCCTCTATCCCGATACTACCCTTCCTTTTCAAATTGCACGTAAAGTGATCGTTTTGCCGACCCCACCGGCATCCTTTCTCGTTCCTGACACGGTATGTATCGATATTCCCTTTAACATCACTGACCAAAGTGATCTTAAATACACGAAATACACCTGGTATGTAGATGAGGACCAGGACTCCATTATCAGTTCAAATAAGGTAAACCCGTATGTTCTCAATGATACAGGGCTTTACCGATTTACTTATTTTCCCACCTATGTTCCCGGAGTTCAGGACAGGGCCTGCTTTGACAGTGCGAGTAAGCTGGTTCGTGCTGTTGGGCTTGAAGCCGATTTCGACTTTGACCCAAGAAGCACTCCCCTTGAAAAATATTTTGATAATCTGTCGACCGGATCTACAGCCTGGTGGTGGGATTTCGGGCATCCCGGATCGGGGATAGCGAACAATTCAACCCTGTTCGAACCAGTGCATCGTTATTATCCTGACAAGGGTGTATTTGAAATTTGTCTGGTGGCATCTAACCGGTTTGGGTGTATAGATACGGTTTGCAAATTGGTTGATTTGGATTATCCGACCTTTCTTTTTATTCCGAACGTGTTTACCCCGGGGAACAACGACGCCAAAAACGAGGTATTTGATATCGATATCCTTGGCGAATATGCGTACCATTTAAAAATCTACAACCGATGGAGTGAACTGGTTTATCAATCAGAAACAGATGGAATAGGGGATGATGGAGCGAACTGGGATGGAAAACTCCCGAATGGCACTGAGGCTCCGGCTGGTGTTTATTATGTCGTATTCGATTATGAATTTTTGTATACCGACCCTGTACGGTATACAGGAACCCTCACATTAATTCGTTGATAAGTCACTTTCTGCAAGACCTGCGTTTATTGGTCTTTGTCCTATTTTTGTTTTGGAATTATGGTGCAAAAGCTCATCCGATATCGTTATGCCATCACTTTAGGCTTTTTTCTGTTATGGATGGTCTTTTTCGATCAGAATAACATGATCGAACAATATAAACTCCGTTCCCAGCTTGAGGATCTAAAAGACGAAAAGGAGTATTACCTGCAGGAGATGGCTAAGGCCCAGCAGGAATATGATGAGCTGTTTACCAATCAGGAAAGTCTGGAAAAATTTGCCCGTGAGAAGTATCTGATGAAACGGGATAATGAGGATATTTTCGTTATTGTTCCTGAGTAGGTTCGTAACCCGAAACCCGAAACCAGTTCTGCCAAAAATCCCTGTCCCAGGCTGAAACCCCAGCCAACCTACTCCTTCTGAATCTTCAACTTCCCTTCCTTCCAGCTCTTAATAAACTGTGCCCAGGCAAAAGGGTTCATCAGATTGATCGGAACCATTTGTCCGGTGTAATAATATTTACCCGACTCCTGGCGGAGATAATATTTAGAATTGGCGGGTCCGTCGAGTTCCATGGCATAGGCCAGTTCGCGGATCGTTTCGGGGTCTAATCCGGCGAGCGGATCTTCTTCACCCGGTACATCCATCGTAACAAAATAATGTTGGAACAATTCCTTACTGATATAGGGCTTTACGACCACTTCGTTCAGGTAAAGGGTATCCTGACTCATGGTTTGGATCATGGTATATTTTTGTCCGGTCAGTTCATAGGGCACGATATATTTTACTGACCGGTAACCAACCGCGCTAAAAATCAGGGTATCGGTTCGTTTTGCCACAACAGCAAAATAGCCCTGTTCATTTGAAATACTTCCCTGGTTTGTTCCGGAGATGCGGATATTTACATCGCCCACTGCCTGTAAACTATCCGGAGTAATAATAATTCCCGTAAACTGTATCAGTTCCTTGAGCCTTTCCAGGCTGTCATTTTGAGCCAAAGCGTTAGATGAACCTAAGCAAAGGCCGCTCATCACAGTACAAAAAAGGAAGGTGAATTTTTTCATGAACATAGTCTATCTCAAAAAGTATGCTAGGCCGGATAAATCAATCCGAAAACAACCGTAGCCGCCACAATGATAGGCGACGGGATCTTCGTAAACATAACCAGCAATAAAGTAATAAAGAATACCAGGAAGTTGACCATTCCCAAATCCAGATCCTGAAAAAGCAATGCCGCTGCAGCGAGTACAAGTCCGGCCGAAACCGCCGTTATACCGTCAATCGCCTTTCTTACCAGGGGCATTTTTTTCATTTCGTCCCAGATAGGAAAGAGGAAAAAGATCATAAGAATACCCGGTAAAAAAATCCCCACTGTCCCCAGCAAACAGCCCAATAATTGTCCCATTACTCCCCAGTCGGCCATCGCCTGTCCGTTAGCGTATGTTGCAATACTGAAAACTGGACCGGGTACTGCCTGTTGCAATCCCACCCCAAGCAGGAAATCATCGGCACCCATATAGCCTTTAAAAGTCACGTATTGTTTATACATCATGGGGATCAAAACATTTCCACCGCCAAACACGATAGACCCATATTGATAGGAGTTTTCAAAAAGTAAGACGGGTTTGCTTTGGGTAATGTTACCAACGACGGCAGAAATAATCAGTATGCTGATGAATAAGATAAATATGCGCCAATTGGGGCGAATTTTAGCCCGGTAAGCAGGGAAATCGCCCTGGCTGGCCCTGTGGGAAACAATGGCACCTATTCCCAATAAAACGGGAAATATCCAGGGTGAACGAAAAACAATGGCTCCGACCGTACCCATTCCATAGAGGATCACATAGAGTGTTTTTTTCTGGATCATCAAAAATACCTTGATCGCGGCTCCGGCAATAAAGGCTACCGCCATAGGATGGATATAACTCAAAAAATCCATGGGAATTTGTTTTACCCCGATAAAATGCCAGGCTACAACAAATCCGGTCATTAAGAGGGTAGCAGGTAAAATCCAGATCAGCAAGGCCGTGAAGGCCAGGAGAGGACCGCCCAATTGATACCCCAAACTGGTGATCATCTGGGTAGAAGTAGGGCCGGGAAGCATCTGGCAGAACGAGTGGAGCTCAAGCAATTCGGCTTTGCTCAGATACTGGCGTTTGTTTACCAGATGTTTGATAATGGCATTTAAATGGGCGCCGGGGCCCCCAAACCCGGTAATGGAAATGAAAAAAATTTCCTTCAGGTAGATGAAGCGCTTAATTTGCGAGACGGAATAGGACGGTAATGTCATCTCAGGGTTATGGGCAAATTTAAAATAAAGCGGCATCTGGCAGCGGGTTTTGGCATTTTTTTAATAAGCTATTTTATGATGCTTAGTTTGAACGCATGCAAAGAAGCTCCCACACCCGCTGAAAAGGTATATCTGGATACCCTATTTTACAAAATTAAAGGGAACGAAAAGGCGCTGAATATTGATGAGCAGGAGCTCATTCGGCGTAAAGACATTCTCAGGAACAGCTGGATTCCGGCAGTTCAGGATACCATACCGGATATTCGCAGGCGTATGGAAGACGATTTCCGTGGAATGCTCACCGCCTATGATTATTACCTCGACCGGCACCTCCTTTATAAATCGAGCACGCGAATTTTGTTGGAAGAGCTGGAAGAATTTAAAAAACAGACAGACGAAAATCAACTCGACAGGACAACGTTTAAAGCCCGTTACAAGGAGTTGGATCTGCGCATTGAAACCAATACGGATGAAATCGAGATCATCGCTAAACCTGTTTATGAGCTGGAACCCATGTGGATGCGGTATGAGCGGATGATGGCAATGCGTTAATCAACGTTCATCGATTAATCAGGGAAAATTGCTTAGTAGAGGCAACTAATAGGGCATCTCAAATTTCATATAGGAAATAAAGTCAGATTCTATCTATCCAACTTAATCTTAAATGTTATGAAAAACCTGTCTCTTTTTATTCTACTCGTTATTGGTTTGTCTTTTTCCCAATGTAAAAAAGAAGATCCTCATGTCTGGAATGACCCTGATATTCCTGGTGGTAATGTTGGTACAAATTATTCCATCGACAAAGGAACGTCCATTTCCATCGATGCTTTCGGACTTGTTCGCGACGAGTCGGGCAACCCATTATCGGGCGTAAAAGTGACCATGTCTGGAAAAACCTATACCAGTAACAACCTTGGTCAGATTAAAATTTCACAAGGAACAGCCTATGATCGCTTTGCCTATATTCAGGCGGAAAAACCAGGGTACTTTAAAGGTAGCCGTGTTTTTGTTCCGCAACCGGGTGTCAATCGTTTTGAAATTACCCTGATGGCCAAAGGAACTCCGGAGCTTTTCCAATCGGGCAACGGTGCCGTGGTCAAAACCGGCAATGCGGAAGTCGTGTTTGGCAAAGCTTATAAAGATGGTGCCGGAAATGCCTATACAGGTGAGGTTACGGCGTATACGAAATATTTAGACCCGGAGGATCCGAATATCAACAAAATTATGCCGGGTGATTTGCGCGGAGCTAACGAACAAGGTGAAAAAATTCTTGTAACCTATGGAATGGTTGTGGTTGAGCTGGAAGGTGCTTCCGGACAAAAATTACAACCGGCTGATGGAAAACCTGCCACGCTAAAAATGAAAGTTCCTGCATCGCTGACATCTGCTGCTCCGGCGAAAATTCCACTCTGGCATTTCGACGAGGTAAAAGGAATCTGGGGACATGAAGGCGAAGCTACACTGGTAGATGGTGTTTACGTAGGTACAGTGAGTCATTTTTCATTCTGGAATTGCGATACACCTCTTGATTATACCAGGCTGATCGCCAAAGTGACTTCGAACAATAAAGTGATACCCGAACTTTCTGTACAGATAAAGCGCCCTTCTGGAGAGCGAAGGAAGGGTTATATTGACGAAAAGGGGAATTTTGGTGGACTTATTCCAGCAGGTGAAAATCTCGAAATCGAATTTTTCGTTTATGGAAGTTTGGTTTACTCAGAAGCCTTCAATAGTGGTAATGCAGAATCAATCACGAAATCATATAGCATTCCGACCATTAATTTCGCGACAGTTTCCGGTACGGTGAAGGGTTGTAACGGTTCGCTGGTGCCTAGCGGCCAAATGATGGTCGATAACTGGAATATTGCTCCGATCATCGACGGGATGTTTTCTTTTAGGGCATACAAGGTGCCAGGCAAAGTTGTTGAGCTCACAGCGATTTACCTGCATGGAGGCAATTCACAAACAAGAATCATCCCAATTGACAAGGAAAATATTGTAACCCCGGATTTTGGTTTATGTCCGAATGGGGGAGCTACGGATGATTTTGAGTTTTCCTTCTCGCTCGATGGACAAAACTACCAGATTGAGGGAGTTAAAAGTCATACCACAACCGACAGCATGGACCTATTTTATGGAGGTAAAGCAGCCCTCGATTTTAGTACCGACCATGATTTTCGGTTTAGTTTTGTTTTAGGGGGAGATTGGGATACCAAAAGCCAGTTTAAAATTCCGGGAGCGGGTAAAAACGGTTATTTTTATATCCACCTTGGAAATGGTATAATGTCCATGTACCCTGACGATGTTGACATCAACGTGATAAGCAAAAGTCCTTATAATATTCAATTCTCCGGAACATGCACCTATTATGATCAGGCTACCCAACAATATAAGGCCGGGATCATTACCAATGGGAAGATTATAGAGAAATAAGGTTAAGGTTGAGGTTAATGTCATACTGACCTAACCTCAACCTATGTTTTTCTTGATTTTCTGAAATTTAGTGTAAATTGTCATCATGAAAAAAATCTATCTGCTCACTGTTCTGCTCTGCAGTTTGGTGGTGATTAATTCCTGCAAAAAGGATGGAGATGATAATCCTCCTGCAAATGAGCCTAAGTATGAGGTAGTGGAACTTACTACCAAATACGGAAAAATGTATATCTGGTTGTATGATGATACCCCTTTGCATAAGGCGAATTTCCTGAAACTGTGTAAAGAAGGTTTTTACGACAGTACGACCTTCCACCGCACTGAACCTGGATTTGTTATCCAGGGCGGAGACCCGAACAGCAAAGATGCCAATCCAAATAATGACGGATATGGTGGTCCGGGATATACCGTGGGGGCTGAGATCAAACATTCTAATGTTGCAGGTACATTGGGTGGAGCCAGCACTAGTCCTGGTGCGCCGTCAAATGGCTCTCAGTTTTATATCAATCAGGTAGATAATTCATCCAAGCTGGATGGAAGTTACACTGTATTTGGCCAGGTGATAAAAGGCAACGACCAGATCACCACTATCGTATCCCAACCTTTCGATGCCAAAAAGCGTCCTTTAACGAATGTGTATATGTTCATGGCTGTTAAAAGCTATGCTACCAAAGGAGAAGTTTTGGCCGAATATGGATTTGCCATTCCTGATTAACGAAAGCAAATTCGAAAAAAGGGGCTGTCTCATTTGAGAACAGCCCCTTTTTTTTTGAATCGATTTTTTAATTAATACCGTTCGAAGGCAGAAAAGAAAAAGGCTGCTTCAATTGCCGCATTTTCATCGCTGTCAGAACCGTGCATCGCATTCGCATCGATCGATTTCGCATACAAATTCCGGATGGTTCCGGGTTCAGCTTTGCTTGGGTCGGTTGCTCCGATCAGGTTACGGAAGTCGGCCACAGCATTCTCTTTTTCCAAAACAGCTGCTACGATCGGGCCGGAAGTCATAAAGCTTACCAGGTCTTTAAAAAAGGGGCGTTCGCGGTGAATGGCGTAAAATTCCCCGGCTTTTTCTTCAGTAAGTTGAAGGTATTTCATTCCCCGGATCTGGAAACCATTGGTAATAATTTGATCTAAAATTTTTCCGGTATAGCCGTTTTTTACAGCATCCGGTTTAATCATCGTAAAGGTGATTTTCCCTGACATCTCTTAAATTTTTCGCAAAACTATGATTTAAAATTTGATTTCACGACATTTGCCGCCAATCATCGCTTTTCCATTTTGCAGGATATCAAAGACCTTTTTAGCGTACTCGATCAAAACCCCAATGCCCGTATTCTTATAACCACCCACCATAAACCGGATGGCGACGCACTGGGTTCCACCCTGGCCCTATGGAAGTTTTTTAAAAACATGGGCTATGAGGTCAACCTCGTTAGTCCGACCGACTGGGGTGAATACCTGCACTGGATGCCGAATCAGGAGCATATCATCAATTACGAGCTGGCCATAGAAAAGTCAAAGACACTGGTAGCGGAGGCTGATTATGTGTTCTGTCTCGACTTCAATACCCTCGCCCGCATCAACCAACTCGGTGATCTGATCCGCAGCTGCAAGGCGAAAAAGATCATGATCGACCACCACCAGGAGCCGGAAGGATTCGATGATTACCGGTACTGGACCACCCAAACCACTTCTACCGCGCAATTGATCGAAGAAGTGATACTGATGTGGAAAGGGGAAGACGCCATCGATGCCGATATTGCTACCTGTTTGTATACCGGAATAATGACCGATACCGGCTCATTTCGTTTCGACTCGGTTACCCCGCATACACACAGGACCGTAGCACGCCTCATTGATAAGGGAGCAAAAAATTCAAGCATCCATCAACATATTTACGATAACTTTTCTTTTGACCGCTTAAAGTTTATCGGGTATTGCCTGGCGAATAAACTGGAAATTATTCCCGAATTGAATACCGCCATCATGTCGGTAACTCGGGAAGAATTATTGCGTTTTAAAATACAGACAGGAGATACGGAAGGTTTGGTTAATTATGGATTGAGCATTAAAGGCATCGAATTTTCAGCTCTGTTTATCGATAGAACCAAACTGATAAAAATTTCTTTCAGGGGTTCGGGAAAATTTCCCTGCAACGAATTTTCACGCGACCACTTTGAAGGAGGAGGCCATTTTAACGCAGCCGGAGGGCAATCTACCGAAGGACTGGAAGCCGCCATTGCCCGATTCAAACGTACGCTTCCCGAATATAAGAAGTATCTTGCCGACATTTAAATGATATGAAAACAACCATGATAAAAAGCAGCATGTTGCTGGCCGGACTAACACTTATTGCGTTTTTGTCCTGCTCTAATGACAAAACGGCGAACGCCGATTCGAAAACAACAGATATGATACAAGGAGACACAACTACGACAGCATCAGGGCTGAAAATTGTTTTTACCAAAAAAGGCGACGGAAAACAAGCCGTTGCAGGAAATATGGTAAAGGTTCATTATGTGGGTAAACTTACAAATGGAACCGAATTTGACAATTCCATTAAAAGAGGAGAACCTATTGAATTCCCATTGGGCCAAGGCCGGGTGATTAAAGGATGGGATGAAGGTATTGCCATGATGAAGGTTGGCGACAAAGCCACATTGGTTATCCCTCCTGATCTGGGTTATGGCCCTAAGGATATGGGTTCCATCCCTCCGAACTCTACATTGATCTTTGACGTGGAATTGGTTGACGTTCGTGAAGTGGCTAAACCCGTTCCTTACAATACAGAAGGTAAAGAGATCAAAAAAACACCGAGCGGATTGCAGTATGTGATCGTGGAAGAAAGTAAAGATGGTGAACAGGCTTATGCCAATATGATCGCAGAAGTGAACTATACCCTTTATCTGGAAGATGGAACCATTCTTGATTCCAGCATTCCCGGTGGAAAACCCATGCCTTTCCAAATTGGATCAGGCGGGGTGATCAAAGGATTTGACGAAGGTGTTCGATTGATGAGCGTGGGCGATAAATACCGTCTGATCATTCCACCAAATTTGGCTTATGGTGATCAGGGAGCTGGTGGAGTAGTGCCTCCGAACGCGACCCTTATTTTTGACATAGAGCTGGTGTCACTTAAAAGACCTTAATGAAAAAACATGTTCTGATCACAGGGGGAGCCGGATTTATCGGCTCCCATGTGGTGAGGCTTTTTGTAAATAAGTATCCGGATTACCAGATCTTCAACCTCGATGCGCTCACCTATGCAGGTAACCTGCGTAATCTGGAGGATATCGAAGAAGCCCCGAATTACCATTTTATAAAGGCCGATATCCGCGATGCTGCCGCCATGCTGCGCGTGATGGAAGAAAACGCCATCGATGCGGTCATTCACCTGGCCGCCGAATCGCATGTTGATCGCTCCATCAGCGATCCGATGGCCTTTGTAGAAACGAATGTTATCGGAACCGTAAATCTCCTAAATGCGGCCAAAACGTATTGGAGAGATGCCATGGAGGGTAAACTTTTTTACCATGTTTCAACCGATGAGGTGTACGGTTCTTTGGAAGATGGAAGTTTTTTCCTTGAAACAACGCCCTACGATCCGCAATCTCCCTATTCCGCTTCCAAAGCTTCATCCGACCATTTTGTAAGGGCCTACCGGAATACCTACCACCTGCCGGTCGTGATCACCAACTGTTCGAACAACTACGGTCCGAACCAGTTTCCCGAGAAATTGATCCCTTTGATGATCAATAATATCATCCATAAAAAACCCTTACCCGTTTACGGAAAAGGGGAGAATATCCGCGACTGGCTGTATGTGGTCGATCATGCCCGGGCTATAGACGTGGTTTTCCATCATGGAAAAGAAGGAGAAACATACAATATCGGGGGCTTTAATGAATGGAAGAACATCGACATCGTTAACCTGATCTGTTCCATCCTCGATAAAAAACTCAAACGCGCAGAAGGAGAATCAAAACTCCTGATCACTTACGTTACTGACCGCGCCGGCCACGACCACCGCTACGCCATCGATGCCAAAAAGATCATGACCGAACTCGGCTGGGAACCCAGTTTGCAGTTTGAAGAAGGCATTGATAAAACCATAGACTGGTACCTGGAGAATGAGGAGTGGATGTTAGGAGTTACTAGTGGGGAGTATCAGAAGTATTACTCTGAGCATTATAAGTAAGCCGGACTTGGAGACGAGGGGACTTGGAGACAAGGGGACTTGGGGACGAGGGAAATTGGTGACGAGTTGGAGTTGAGTACATTATAAAAATGACTAATTTGGTTTCAAAAATCAGCTTTGGGAGATATTAAAACGCATAAAGACTTGAAGGTATATCAAAAGTCTTTCGAAAACGGAATGGCAGTATTCAAGCTAAGCAAACAATTTCCTGCGGAAGAACGCTACTCATTAACAGATCAAATCAGGCGATCATCGAGATCAGTTTCCGGGAATTTAGCAGAAGCTTGGAGAAAGCGTCGATATACTAAATCTTTCATTGCCAAACTTTCGGATGCAGAAGGAGAAGCTGCCGAAACACAAACTTGGCTGGACTATTCGCTAGCATGTAATTATATTGATAAAGAAGAACATGATCGGATATACAGGGAATATGATAATTTGCTAGGAATGATTGTAAACATGATTAATGGAAGTGATAAATGGACACTATAAATTTGACCTATAAACTTCTCCTCGTCTCCTCGTCCCCCAGTCCCCTCGTCCTGAAAAACCATAATTACAGTTCAATTACGTATACACCAGATAACCAATCACCTAAATGAAAGGAATCATCCTCGCCGGCGGCTCCGGCACCCGCCTCCACCCCTTAACCCTCGCCATGAGCAAGCAGTTAATGCCTGTTTACGACAAACCCATGATCTATTATCCTTTGTCAGTATTGATGATGGCGGGGATCAATGAAATTCTTATAATCAGTACTCCCCACGATCTGCCCCATTTTCAACGGCTGTTGGGAGATGGAAAAAACTTGGGATGCCGCTTTGTTTATGAAGAACAGGCAGTTCCGAACGGACTGGCCCAGGCTTTTGTGATCGGGGAGAAGTTCATCGGGAACGATAAAGTTGCGCTCATTTTGGGGGATAATATCTTTTACGGTGGCGGGTTAGCCAAATTGTTGCAGGAAAAAACTGATCCGGTCGGTGGGGTGGTATTTGCTTA
This sequence comes from Bacteroidota bacterium, assembly GCA_003531115.1. GTDB lineage: Bacteria > Bacteroidota > Bacteroidia > UBA8524 > UBA8524 > UBA8524. The sequence continues at coordinate 22,727 of DQHT01000030.1, forward strand.
CCATGTGAGCGATCCGGAGCGTTATGGGGTGGTTGATTTTGATGACAAGGGAAATGTATTGAGCATCGAAGAAAAGCCGCAACATCCCAAATCCTCCTACGCTGTTCCGGGACTTTATTTTTACGATAACAGCGTCATAAAAATTGCAAAAGAGTTAAAGCCTTCCCCACGTGGCGAATATGAAATTACTGATGTGAATAAAGAATACCTGCGAAGAGGACAGCTCCAGGTGGGTATCATGAACCGCGGAACGGCCTGGCTGGATACAGGTACCCATGAATCGCTGATGCAGGCCGGACAATTTGTTCATGTGATCGAAGAACGACAGGGATTAAAAATTGGCTGTATTGAAGAAGTCGCCTTCCGCATGGGCTTCATTAACAAACAGCAACTTTTACAGCTGGCCGAACCTTTGAAAAAAAGCGGTTACGGGGTCTATCTTGAAAAGCTGGTTAATACCTGATCCCGAATATGGAAACCCGCTCCAAATCAAAGCTGAGGAGTAAAGCACTGCTTTCCTTTGCTTTCTGGTTTTTCGCAGGGGTTTTCCTGGTTTTTTTTGCATTGAACCGACACTCCAGGGCCGACAGGTTTAATTACCACAGCGAACTTTGGGCCGATAAAGCCGGGTATTCCATTTACCTGCAGGCTTTTGAATATGCTTACGATGGGCGCAAAATTCCCGACACTGCCATTGTTTCGAAATCAGGTTATGGTTTTCAGATCGATCAGGAAAGTGGAGTAATCGTTACAAAGTACACCTATGGAACAGCTTTGGCTCAAGCTCCTTTTTATATCCTTGGAAGATTTTTCGAATCGGATGCGGAAGTTTTACCCGGTTTTTCTGTCATCCAAAACCGGATGGTGAGCGTGGCCGGCGCAGTTTACCTGTTGTTGGGACTATTTTTCCTGTATCGTTTTTTGCGTTTTTATTATGACAAGAAGGTTGTCATCAATACCCTGCTGGTTTTGCTGTTTGGAACAAGCCTGCTTTATTATGGGACCATGGAGACGGGGATGTCGCATATCTATTCCTTTGCCCTGTTTTCAGGCTTTTTACTTTTTATCAGGCAACGAAGTTATTTTGCCAGGGAAAGGTTTTGGGAATTTTTTGTATTCGGTTGTCTGGCAGGATGGATGATCGTATTACGACAAAGCAACCTCTTGTTTCCTTTGGTTTATTTTTTCCTGGATGCCGGGTCGGTAACCCAAGTTAAAGAACGTATAAAACGCATGTTCCGGATCAGGAATCTTTTCCCGGCGATTGCGGGAGTACTGTTATTGATCGCTCCTCAGATAGTCTATTGGAACTACGCATTCGACAGCATGTTGGCTTACAGTTATGGTGATGAAGGTTTTAATTGGTTGAATCCGAAAATACTCAAGGTATTTTTCGATCCCTATAATGGCCTGTTCATCTATGCGCCGATCCTGCTTTTTGCCGCAATATATGGTGCTGTGATGATCCGCAGGAAGGTTCCAAATGCCTGGCTGATCTTTGCCACTTTTGGGATCATGACTTATATTTTTTCCTGCTGGTGGGCCTGGTGGTTCGGTTGTGCGTTTGGAGCCAGAAGTTATGTGGAATACCTCAGCCTACTGAGTATGGCCATGGCATACGGATGGAAAGAGATCCTTTCGGGTAGCAAAAAAGCCCTTGTTGGAGCCGGCATAGTGGCGCTGTTTTGCTGCGTCTATACCACCAAAATGGCCTTTTCGACTGACGGTTGTTTCCCCGGTTCCAAAGAATGGGACTGGCCTGCTTATGCCAATGAGGTCATGAGTAAGGTGCGCTAATTCACCCTGTTACTTCTTCTCGATCAATACGGAGATCTTATTGAAATCGGCAGCTGCGTTGATCACCCTGGCAAAATCATCATACTGAATAATCGGATAGCTGAGGTCATAATAATACTCCTCACAGCTTATGATGATATTATTGCCTTCTACCTTATAGCTGGAAACAAATCCCATGGAATATTCGCCTGCCAGGTTTTTATATTGAAGGTCAATATTCAGTTTCTCCAGTCCTTTTGCCTGATAACCCTCCGGGATCTCTATGGTGATATTGCGCACATACTTATGGGTGTGTTCGATCTCTATGGGTTGCTGCCGGGGTTCTTCGCTGTACATTTCGGTTTGAGCACCAATTAGTTCTCCAACTTTTAAAAGGATCTTATCTCCGGCACTTTCCACATAATAGGCAGAGGTAAGTTTTGCATTGATCTCAAAAGGATGGGATAATGATTCCGGATCGTTGTAATCGATATTTTTTATATCCCCCATCTCAATTTCCGATTCTTCAGCTTCTCCTTTTACAAAACTTTCTATCAGTTCATTTGCGTCTTCTGCATCCTGGCTATAATAGGCAAAACGTAAAGTCAGGTCGGCATAACTATTCATGCTCCGATTGTAATCGATCACGGTTTTTTGGAGATCCGGGGTAAATTTTACATTTATGTTGTGAATATCGTGGCTTTCAGCAGGCGGGTTTTTTTCGATCATTTTTATTTTTGACGATGTTCCAAAGCCGTCAGTCATTGTGAATACCCGGCAGAATAAGCCTTCCTGGCCCAGGAAATTATCGTTGATCTGTCCCAAACGTGTGTAATTGGCAAAAGGGTCCAGGTATTTTTTACTGCCCGGGAAGTAAAATAGTACATCTGTCAGATAATTCCAGGAATCAAAGTCGGGGTCAAAATGCCTTTTTGAACGGTCGGAAGTGAGCACCACTTCGTAATCGATATCCAGAACCTGGAATGAATACATGTACAGCCTTAAGACATCGCGTGTAGCGCCATAATGTTGCTTGAATAATACAGTAAGTTTATCGGCCTGCTTTAATCCCGGGATGCCAACGATATTGGTTTTTAAGTACTGCTCAATTTTATAAACCTTGAGCATTTCATCATCTTCGGGGGTGACCTTCGCGTTTTTTGTCAGGGTTTTAACGGCTTTTTTCCCTTTGCCAAAGTCTTCCATAATACCATCGACAAACTGTTCGGCCATTTCATTGTAACGGGGGAATGTGTAGCCGCTGTTGGTATTTTCATGCATGGTATAATGCACCCGCATGCGGTTGGAAGTTGTAAAGGTGTATTTTTCATCGAGCAATCCCGGTATATTTTCCTGTTTTAAAGCATACATACGACGGTTGAAGCCACTTTCAGCCTTGGCTTCTTTCATTCCATTATACGAACGTACACGGAAGCGCAGGTATTTGGGTACATACAAAGCAAATTCGGCAGAACGTCGGGGGGCCTCATCCTGGAAATATTCAAAATCATAGAGGTCCAGAGGCAATTTTTTGATGACCAGGGTTTCGATCATACAGCCCTTTTCCACTCCTTTTAAAGCCAGGAGTTTGATCTCTGTTTCTTCCAGCTCCACTGTTTTAAGCTCATCAGCCAGGGATTCAGAGATCAGTTTGCCGTCTTTATAAACCCGAACGACCAAATTTTCTATGCTTTTTTCGTAGTACAGCGGGACATACATTTTATTATGTTCCTCGATGGCATTGTCGTCGTTGATGTATTTGAGGTTATGGACTACATGCCAGCGGAAATACTGTTCACGGTCTGAGTCGACAATATATTCCACAAAAATGCGGTCGAATATATAGATGAGGTCTTGTTTGACTTCATTCGAATCGAGGGTAATTTCGGGTACTGTTCCGAGCACATTATAGTCTTCGGCAGAGAAGTCGGGGTCTTGCGCCAAAGAGGCAGTTCCTGTGATCAGGAAAAATCCGAGGAGTAAAGCAAGTTTGTTCATGGTTAAGGTTGTTTTTCTAAAATGATCACTTCACCATAAGCCTTAAGCAACAGGTCTATGGCATTATTCCAATCCGAGAATTGGGATTCACTAAAAAGGAGGGTATCCACTGAAAATTTGTAGTCGAAAAGGATATGATTTCCAACATGATGGTAACTGTAGCTCAACACCACATCGCCCTGTTTGTAATTTACCGGAGCCGGTAAACTTCCAACTTTAAGTTGATATCCGGCAGGAATTTCCAACTTATAATGTTGCTTATCCGTGTAGGTGAATGGAACCTCCCGCGGTACACCAAACCTGGCCGAAGTATCGATCTTTTCAGATACATACGATTTTGAGAGCCACATGTTTACATAAAGGTTGTTATCTATATCTTTAATANNATAGTCAGGAATGGTTATGGCATAGTCGATCTCTAAATTCTGATTCCTTTCATTCAGATTACGAACCTCCATATGCTCGACCTTACACTTGTTGTTTCCTTTGCGGTTCAGGTCTTCCAGTCTTTTTGTGCGCGCCTCTTCTTTCATACTGAGCAGCATTTCGGTAACATTGAATTTCTGCATCTTTTCGAGGGTCACTTTTCCGTTGCCATGAAGCACGCCACCTTCTATCCGAAGGTTCATGCTGTCGCTAAACTGGTTTTCGAGAGCCGGGATCACCGGTACCTGAACCACCGCAAATGAATCCGGGTTGATCGAGATCAGGGCTTCTTTTCCCTGGATAAAATTGGTAGGGTATCCGTATTGAAGATGGGAGGCTGTGCCATCAAGAAAGATCCATTGATTATGCCGTTTCACTGCTGCGATCATGTGGTTGTCGACATTGGGTGTTGGCAGGGACGAATAGGTATAGGGAATATCCCGGGAGCCTATCCATACCAGATAGGAAGGTATTTCAGCAGCTTTGAGCATGCAGGTTATGATGCTCGATTTGTCTTTGCAATCCCCATAACGATTATCATAGATCGAATTTGCCTGACGGGGAATATATCCACCAAGCCCGTCTTCGATAGCGATATACTTGATATTGTTTTGTACCCAATAGAAGATATTCTGAATGAGGGTGTCGACATTGGGGTTTACCTGTTTTAAACTATCTACCACACTTACAATTCCGCTGGAAGGCGGGTCTGTATTAACCTCGTTGAGAAAGCTGTAGTTAAAGCGGTATAGATCTTTTACGTCGCCCAAAACCCTTTCAGTTTTTCCTTTGTAGGTGTAGCTGCGAACACGGATGTACACATGTGGAGCGTAATACAGTGAAGTGGGCGCATCATCGAAGTATTTTCGGGCACTCGACTGATCGCGGGTCCAGGTGTGGGTGGTTTTACCTTTAAGCGTACTTTGACTATAAACCACGCCGCTGGTATCGCCGAAAAGACTAAAATCGATCTCCACATCTTCATCCACATTCACTACCAGCGAACTTTCGAGGGTAGCCCAGGAGCCGGGTTGGAAAAAATGGCCACCCAGAAACTGCGGGCGGAGGTATTGGTAGGTATAGCTTACTTCAGCATAGGTGGCTTCTTTTAAACCCGGGAAATAAAACTTCCGGTGACGGGTATCATCATAAAAGACATAACCGCTATAGTCAGAGTAGTCTTCAAATTTGCTGATCTTGTACTTTTTGTATTTATTGTCTTCTTCACGAACGAACGTTGCCGCTTCGATGGATGCGATCTCATAAAACCCGGGGGCATAATTCACTTCGTACTCGTTCGAAATTCGGGCTTTGTCTTCCAATACCGTAAATCCCAGAACTTTTGTACTCCGAATATCCAACTGGCCCTTTTTGATGCCGATGTCGTAGGAACAATTGTTTTTGATGATCACAGCATGTTCGCCGGGATGATTTTTTTTCAGCTCATCATAATTATACTCGGGTTGGGCTTTTACACTCAGCGCAGCACATAAACAAAGAACCAGGGAAGAGGTAAGTTTCATCTTGCTATAAATAAAGAGGCAACAAGTAAAAACTTGCCCGTACAAATATATTCAGTGAAATTTCTCAGGCAAGAACTGAGCGAAAATTGCAAGTTTATTCTTCCCACCACCAATCCGGTGCCGCTTCATATCCATTCATCCAACGCTGAATGGTTGCCTGCTTTCTTTTGAGCCGCGAATTGAGTTTTAAAGGATTTCGTTTACGCGGGTTCGGAAAACAAACCACGATAGCAGCGGCTTCAGCTTTACTCAGTTTTGCTGAAGGTTTTTTAAAGTACTTCTTACTGGCAGCCTCAATCCCATACACCTTATCGCCCATCTCGATGATGTTCAGGTACACTTCGATGATGCGGCGTTTGGTCCAGAATATTTCTAAGCTCAGTGTCAGCGGAACCTCAAGGCCTTTGCGTATCCAGCTTCTCGTCGGACTAAAAAACAGGTTTTTGGCCGTTTGTTGGCTAATGGTGCTGCGGCCCTTTGCCTTTCTGCCTTTGGCGATGGATTTATTTATCGACTCCCATATGGCCTCGAAGTCAAAGCCATGGTGTTTGCTGAATTTAGGGTCTTCGGCTGTGATGGCGGCTTTCACAATAGTGGGCGACATCTTCTCAAAGGCCACCCAGTCTTTTTCGTAAGGCAGGCCGCGTAAAAGCATGAGGGGGGTAACAGGCACAGGAACGATGCGGTAGAGAATAATCAGGAAAAGGGAAATCTGGAACAGGAGCAAACACAAGCGAAGAAATACTTCTGCCCAATGTTTCCAGATGCTAGGTCTTTTGTTGGCCATTTGTTTAATTTTGGCAATACTGCAAATCAACGACATTAATCACCAGCTATGCAATACCGTCAGTTAGGAGATTCCGGACTCCGTATTTCGGAAGTGAGCCTTGGCACCTGGTTAACCTATGGCACCCATCTCAGTCGGGAAACGTCGATCGCCTGTTTCGACAAAGCTATAGAATTAGGCATCAATTTTTTTGATACGGCGGATATGTATAATCGCGGCGAGGCGGAAAAAGTGCTGGGCGACTACCTGAAGCTCATCCCCCGGGAACAGATCATCATCGGCACCAAGGTTTTTGGCCCGATGAGCGACCATTGGATGAACCAGGGATTAAGCTTACGGCATATTCGCACGGCCTGTGAAACGTCACTTCAACGACTTCATACCGATTATATTGACCTCTATCAATGCCACCGTTACGATATCGATACGCCTTTGGAAGAAACCTGCTATGCCATGCATAATCTCATTGAACGGGGCTATATTTTGCATTGGGGAGTGAGCCAGTGGACAGCCATACAGATCCTGCAGGCGATCCGGGTTTGCGAAAAAAATGGTTGGCATAAACCTGTTTCTAATCAGCCTATTTATAATATGTTGAACCGTTCTTTGGAGGTGGATGTGATGGATGTTTGTGAAAAAGAAGGATTGGGACTGGTGGTGTATTCGCCCCTTGCACAGGGACTACTCAGCGGCAAGTACAAAAAAGGCCATGTCCCGGAAGGCTCCCGTATGGCCCATGAATCGGCAGGGAAGATGTTTCCGTCAAAAAGAATGACGGATGAATATTTCGCCCAACAGGAACAACTTTTAAAACTCGCAGATGACTTGAATATATCCATGGCCAGTCTGGCACTTTCCTGGATATTGCAACACAAACCCGTTACTTCGGTGATCATGGGAGCAACGACCCCGGAACAGGTCGAAGAAAACTGCTCTGCCAGTGCACAGGTGCTGAGTGAAGACATCATGGAAAATATAGAAACTATACTAGGTAATGCGCCCATCGACCAATACAGTGGAGCACGTGTCGGGTACGGAATTGTGAAAAGAGGCTATTGATGCACCTGATCGGCGACCATATCGTAGTGAGTGAACAGGCACTGAATTACCTGAAAAATTACCTCGAGTCGAAAAAGTATTCCCGGATCTTTGTGCTGGTGGATGAAAACACCGCGCAACATTGCCTTCCTTTATTTCCGGATATAGCCTTTCAAAAAATTCAGATCGAATCGGGCGAAAGCAATAAAAACCTGGATACCTGTACCCGCATCTGGGATGCCCTGCTGTATGGAAAGGCCGACCGGCACTCGGTATTGATCAACCTCGGAGGAGGCATGATCGGCGATATCGGCGGATTTGCAGCGGCGACCTACCAGCGGGGGATCGATTTTATCCATGTGCCTACCAGTTTATTGGCTATGGTCGACGCCTCGGTGGGAGGGAAGACTGGTGTGGATTACCGGGACTATAAAAATATGATCGGCACCTTTGCCGAACCGGCCATGGTCTTTATCCAGCCAAAAATGCTTGATACCCTTCCGGAAAGGCATTTTATGGCCGGTTATGCCGAAATGCTTAAACACGGGTTGATCGCAGATGTTGCCTATTGGAAGGAATTAGGTGAGCTGAACAAACGGCGTATCAAACTGCAGATCGAAAAATCCATCAACATCAAAAAAACCATTGTCGATGATGACCCCTACGAAAAAGGCCAGCGTAAATGGCTGAATTTCGGACACACGTTGGGCCATGGTATCGAATCCTATTGCCTCGAACAGGGACGCGATCTCTTACACGGGGAAGCTGTTGCTGCTGGTATGTTTATGGAAGCCATCATCTCCGCCAAAACCGGACTCACCCATGAAGACATCCACAGCATCCGCAATACCCTGGACGGCTTGTTCCCCAAGGCACCGATAAAAGAAAGTGAAGCTACCGAAATATGGGGTTATGTGCTGGGTGATAAAAAGAACAAATCCGGAAACGTGAATTGCACTTTACTCGTCACAGTAGGAAAGGCGATTTATGATGTGCGTATTCATTTCCCTGAGTTTCAGGAGGCCTTGAGGATTTATCTCAGTGCCGGATAAAATGAAACCGATAAACCTGCTTCCCGTCACTCACTTCTCCATAGTACATTCCAGGAGCAAGAGATAATGTGTTTAGTGTCAGGAGGTTGTATTCTCTTTCACGGGGCAGCTCAATACGTTTTCCCTGTCTGTCAAAGACACTTAATTCAGCGTTATACGCAGAAAACGGGAGTGCGATGAACAATTCATTTCCAGCAGGATTGGGGTAGGCTGACAGGGCATTTTGAAGGATACGTTTTTGTCCGGTATATACGTTCACATCCATTGACAAAGAATAAATGGTATCGGGTTGTTGGTACGGAAAGGTTCCTCCGATCCGGGCGTAAATACGAACAGGAATAACAAAAGGAAAATGACCCGATTCAGTTGAATCGATGGTTCCATACAAAAGCCCGCAGGAAGTTTTACCCCCGGGTAAAGCACAGCTCACCGGATTGCAGGTATAGTTGATACCGGCAGGGAGTCCGTTTACAGCAAGAACCTTAATCGAGTCAATATTCGCGGTTACCTGATTTCCATTAAAATCAACAGAAGTATCGGCGGGAACATTAAACTGCACGGTCTCCTGGTAATACTGGCCGGCATTTCCCACAGGAAGCTGATCGGGGTAGTGACCGGGTTGCGTGATCGTTGTATCCGGAACACAGGATTGCGCCGTGACATTCAGGGCAAATCCTAACAAGCTGAGGTTTAGTATTATTTTTTTCATAGACCAAGTATATTGCAATTCAAATTTCCATTTTTTTGAGAAGACTTCTTGCATGCATTTTTAGTTGCCTTACTTTAATTCTTAATGCACAACTCAGGCATGTAGAAGGAGAGGTGCGTGATTCGGCCAGCGGGGAAAGACTGGTCGGGGCCGTGGTATTTGCCGGATTTGAATATGCTACCCTCACCAATGAAAACGGGTTTTTTAGTCTGGATGTCCCGGAAAATACAGATTCCCTGAGCATTTCCTTTTTAGGCTATGACACCAAAAAAGTGGCGATCAGCGGCAAGTTTGTCCTCGTATTCCTTACAGCCCAATCCCGATTTCTGGAACCGGTGGTGGTCAGCGCCGGCAAACAAAACCAGCGTGAAACCGAAACAACGGTTTCCATGGCCACCCTCCAGCCATATCTAATACAGAATAGGATCACGAGCAATATTGAAAATACCATCCAACAAATACCGGGCATAACCAGCACCGATGGGCAGGCCAATATCCGCTCCGGCAGTGGATGGAGCTATGGAACGGGGAGCCGGGTGAGCGTTTTGGTGGATGATATGCCCATGCTCGCCGGAGGAACAGGCCAAGCGCTTTGGTCCTTTTTCCCGATCGAAAATGTGCGCCAGGTTGAGGTGATCAAAGGTTCTTCCAGTGTTTTGTATGGATCGTCGGCACTGAATGGAGTTATCCATATCCGCACCGATTGGCCGGGAAACAAAGAGAAAATTTCAGCATCTGCCTATTCGGGCTTTTATGGAGCTCCTCCAAAAGGCATCCAGGCTTTTCAAACCAACAGGCGGCTCACCAAATCTGGCGGGCATTTTCTGTATGGAAAGGGTAGCGACCGCATGCAGTACATTTTTTCTATGAACGGCATGCTTGATGAAGGTTACCGAATGGGAGAACAGAACAAACGGATCCGCCTTTCCGGGAAAACGCGTTTTTTCAGCAAGGATAAAAAATGGATCTACGGACTTAACGGAAATGTGCTCTCAGGCAAAACGGGTAGTTTTCTGCTTTGGGAGAGTTATGAATACGCCTATACCAGTCTGGATTCGTCGTACGGATTAAACGACTCTCGCCGCTATAACCTGGACCCCTATCTGGAATTCCATGGAAACAATACCGAACATTTTCTCAACACACGCTGGTATTCCGTGGTGAACAGGATCGGACAGGTGGATGGAGAACCCGATCAAAGCAACCGGACTTCTTCCGTTTATTCTGAATATCGGGTCAAATGGAAACGATTCCAAAAGAAAGGATTAACGCTAAATTCCGGGGGAGTCGCATCCTATTCGGAATCCAACGCAAGCATGTTTCAGGGATTTAAGGTACAGCAGAATTTTGCTGCCTACCTGCAGGCCGATTATAGCAAAAAAAGGTCCNNCGAACATCAGTGCCGGTGCGCGCTACGAATATTTTCGCCTCGAAAACTATAAGGAAGGCAAACCGGTTTTGAAGGCGGGGATCAATTACCGGGCAGCCAAAGCTACTTACCTGAGAGCCTCATTCGGACAAGGCTACCGTTTCCCCGTTGTATCCGAAGCATTTATCCGCACTTCGGCAGGTCCGGTTACGATCTATCCAAACGAAACACTCCGATCGGAATCGGGGTATTCGATGGAAGTAGGGCTTCGCCAGGGATTTCAAAGCAAAGGGGGCTTGAAATTAATGGCCGATCTGGCTTTTTTCCGCATGTATTATGAAAATATGATGGAATTCACCTTCGGCCAATGGGGGACCTTCAATGATCCCTTATTTGGACTTGGATTTCGATCCGTCAATATTGGTCCTTCCCTGATACAGGGTATGGAAATAAGTTTGACCGGGGGTGGAAAATGGAAAAAAAATGAATTCCGTTTTATGGCCGGTTATACCTATGCAGATCCAAGAAATCTGGAACCGGATTTCACCTATGCCATCACCCCAAGCTCATCGGATTCCTATAAAAACACCAGTTCGGATACCAGCGGTAAAATCCTGAAATACAGGAACAGGCACCTGATCAAGGCAGATTTGCAGTGGGAAAATACGCGCTGGGGAATGGGAATGAGCTACCGCTATGCCAGCTCCTTTGAGGCTATGGACCAGGCATTTTTTTTATTGATCGAGGGAGTGGAAGAATCGGTGCAGGCAAACAAAAAAGGAGATCATGTCGTCGATTTGCGCACCTTTTATCATATTAATTCGGATTGGAAAATTACATTTACCATCAATAACCTGTTTAATGAAGAAGTCTTATCCCGTCCGGCAGATATTGGTCCTCCACGAAATTTTAATTGTCAGTTCAGTTTTCGCTACTAATGGCTAAGCTCGTACATTTCCAGCCCCGTGTCCCTGAAGAGGAGATATTTCTTCCGGGATCCAAAAGCGAAAGCAACCGCTTGCTGGTATTAAGGGCCCTGAGTGCTTACGAAAACAGCATAGACGGACTTTCTACCGCGCGAGATTCAAGAGTGCTTGCCAGCTTGCTCGATACCGTGGTGCAACCGGCGAGGGAAACAATTGAACTCGATTGTCTGGATGGTGGTGCTCCCCTTCGTTTTATGATGGCGGTTTGTTCCTTGTTGCCCGGGAGTTACCTTTTAAAAGGAAGCGCACGCCTCATGCAAAGGCCGCAGGAGGATTTGATCAACAGCCTGCGTTCGGCCGGAGCTCAAATAAAATCGCTTGGAGAAAACGGAAACGGACCCTGGGAAATTCAGGGCGGACGAATCAACACACCGGATTGGGAAGTATCAACGGAGATCAGCAGCCAGTACGCCTCGGCATTGTTACTGATCGCCCCTTTTTTTGGCAGGGAGGTAAGTATCAAGCTAAAAGGAAGGGGAGTATCAATGCCTTATTTAAAAATGACACTGCACAGCCTCACCTGCTTTGGTGTCAGTTACTGCCAACATGGCGATCGTATCATCATCCAGGCCGGAACGAAGCCCCCGAAGAAAGTGACTGTGGAAGCCGATTGGAGTTCCGCTGCATTTTTTTATGCAGCTGCTTCTTTACTCGATCTGGAGACCCTGGTTTTTCCCGGCCTGGCCCTTCCATCCATACAGGGAGATAGTTTTCTTGAAACGTTGTTTCGTTATGAAGGATTGGAAAGCGAATACAGGGATGGAGGAATCCGCCTTCGTAAAATTCCGGTAAGCTGGCAGAAAAATCCACTCAGCCTCAACCTGGCAAAATACCCCGACCTTGCCCCGGCGCTGGTGGTTTATTATTTGATGAAGGGAAGAGAGGTGGATTTTTACGGACTCGAATCCTTATCCGGTAAAGAATCTGTACGGGATGAAGTCCTCGGCGAAATGGTACAGGCATGCGGTGCATATTGGGAAAAGGGAGAGGGCGTATGGAAATTGCGCGGCAAAATCAGCAAACAGCCGTCGTGCCTCAAAACCCATTACGATCACCGCATGGTTATGGCCTTCTCTTTATTGGCCATCCATTTTGGAACCATTGAGCTCGAAGAAATTTTATCCGTGGAAAAGTCCTTTCCGGGATATTGGGATGAGATCGAAAATCTGGGAATTACATCGAGGGATTAATGTTCCCGAGACTTACCGATTGTTGTATCAAGTGCTGATTTCAATTTATTGATGGCCCCTGTCAGAGCTTGTCCTTCCGAACCGGCATCTTCAGAAACCGCAATGGGTTTTTTACCTTCTATACGTGCTTCGAGTTTACACCGTTTTGTATTGGGTCCGGAGGCAGCGCCATCTTCATCGGAAAGATGTACTTCGATACGCGTTAAGTGAGAACTAAAACGGCTTAGTTCTTTTTTAATTTGCTCCGTGAATGCGCCAGCTTTGGTTTCACTGCCTTTTACGTGATTGTCTGTGTTAAATTGAATGATCATCTTGGTTAAATCGTTTTTGAACGGGTTAAATGGATACAAAATCCGTGAATCGCCGCTAATATCGGAATATTGCTGCTAATCCGGAATCGCCAGGCATTTTATCTTTTGGAAGAACAATTACCTTTCCGCCTTTCAGTACAACAAGTTCGCCAAGTTCATCGATCAGGTCGTCTACACCCGGATTATTCAGATTCTGCATATCCGTTTGTCCGGACACTAAATTGGAGGTTCTCACAGCAATAATCCGGTTTTCCTCGGCCAGCAAGGTGTCGATTTTTCCGGCAAAAGCAGCTGTGGCAATAACTTTAGGAATATCACTTCCTTTCCCGTCAGCCCTGGCTTGTTCAAAACGTTCGACTTCAGCCCTAAGTTTCTCCTCGTATTCCGGCGCCAGGATCTCCCAGGCCAGGGTTCTGAGCTTCTCAGCAGAAATGGCCACCGGGTTTATTGCTATCGCTTTCGGATGAAGACAGTTGTTTTTATTCACGTTCCTGAAAGTACTGTGGTGTTCAGGCAACGCAGCCAGTATCAATGGCCATCCGGTTGGTTTGGAATAATATTCTTCTACATTTTTAGCGACTATCCGAAAAAAGCGCTCGGCATCCTTATCGATCTCTGCCTTTTTGTCATCGAGGCCATAGTGCATTCCCGTACTTTGTTGTCCCACACCCCCGAAAGAAGCTACGGTTGTATGTTTTTCCGTCAACTCTTCGCCAAGTGCTTCCACAAGTGTACGGGGAATATCCGGAGGGAGGTCTATTTCACGCAGCGAATGCCGGTTTCCTTCATAAAGTTTGAATTCTTTGAGTGTCAGCCCTAAAACATGATACCGCTCCTGGCTTTGCAGGTAATGGCGGNNGCTACCAGGGCCAGTGGCTCCAGCGTTTCGTGCAGGCTCACTATCTTAAAAAATCCCGGTGATTTGAACAGGGCCAGAGCATCGGCGGTATTGTTCCAAAACTCTTTGTCGCGGGTAAGATCCGACAAAGGCGCTAGAAATGTCTGAATATCTGTTTCCGGATATTTTCCCTGGAGAGCATTTTCAACCTGCTTGACAAGGCCTTTAAAGTGACCTAAATCCTCTTTTTTGTCAGAGTAATTCCGGTGCGTGGGCAAATAGATGGAAATGCAGGGATCTTCGGTCACCGACAAAAGTTCACTGATCAATTCGTTGTTCAGAAAAGTTGTGTTTTTCATGATCTCAAGGTTTAAACGTTGGCATCCAATTGAAGCGGTATACGCATTAGGTAGCGGCAAATCTGATGCCGCATCCTGAGGTAAATTCGTGCCTGTTTTGTTCCATTTTCCCTCTCCCTCAAAATTCAGTACTTTTGCCGCTCATGTCGGCAAATAGTCTCGGACACCTGTTTCGCGTTACCACCTTCGGAGAAAGCCATGGAAAGGCAGTTGGAGCTGTTATTGACGGGATGCCTGCCGGAATTTATCTGGATATGGATGCCATCCATAAGCAAATGAGCAGGCGCCGCCCCGGACAGTCAGACCTGAGTACCACCCGCCGCGAAGACGATATTCCCGAATTTATTTCCGGCCTGTTCGAAGGAAAAACCACCGGTGCACCCCTGGCTTTTTTTATCCCTAACAAAGATGTCAGAAGTCAGGATTACGATGCATTAAGAGAGATTTATCGGCCTGGTCATGCTGATTATACCTATGAACAAAAATTTGGTATCCGTGATCACCGCGGAGGGGGCAGAAGCTCAGCCCGTACCATGGCCCCCTGGGTTTGTGCAGGAGCCATTGCTGCCCAAATTTTAAAGGAACTGGGCGTCATGATTTACGCCTATGTTTCAGGGGTTGGAACTTTAAGTATGGAAAAGGACCCTATGGAGGTCGTTCCGGCCGACATTGATAAAAATGCAGTTCGTTGTCCGGATCCTGCGATTGCAGCACAAATGGCCGAATCAATCCTTCAGGTAAAAGAAGCCGGCGACAGTTTAGGCGGTGTAATAACCTGTGTAGCCAAAGGAATTCCGGCCGGTTGGGGAGAACCCCAGTTTGGCAAGCTGCCCGCGCAATTGGCCCATGCTATGATGAGTATCAACGCGGTAAAGGGTTTTGAGATTGGGGAGGGTTTTGCCCTAAGCACAAAAAAAGGAAGCGAAACCAACGATGCATTTGAAGAGGGAGGGAAAACCAGCAGCAACCATTCAGGCGGAGTTTTGGGAGGGATCAGCAATGGCATGCCGCTTTATTTCCGGGTGGCTTTTAAACCCGTTTCCACCCTTCGTATTGAACAACAAAGCATAAACCGATCAGGGGAGGCCGTGGTTTTTCAGGCTGACGGCCGTCATGACCCTTGTGTGGTGCCCAGGGCTGTACCTATTGTAGAGGCGATGACAGCACTGGTTTTAATAGATCTGTACCTCCTTCAACAGGCAAGAAGATGATAAAAAAAATACCCCTTCATATAAAAATTCTCGCAGGCATGCTCCTTGGTTTAGGTTGGGGAATTTTAGCCGTAAATCTGGGAAAAGAATGGACAGGATTCAGCCAGGACTTTATTCACCCCTTTGGTACCATCTTCATGAATTTGCTGAAGCTGATCGCCATACCCATGATACTTACCTCACTGATTACCGGGATCGCCAGTTTAAATGATATAGGTAAACTTGGACGTATTGGTGGGAAGACTATTGGTATTTTTGTCATCACTACGGTAATCGCCATAAGCATTGGCTTGTTTATGGTCAACATAATACAGCCGGGAAAACAAATGTCGGAATCGACGCGCGATATGCTCATGCAGAGTAACCAGCAACAGGCGATTGAAAAAACGCAGGCCGCTGAAAATGTTAAAAACCGACCTGCCCTGCAACCCTTGGTGGATCTGTTCCCCGATAATGTGATCCATGCTGCCGGAGACAATGGTAACATGTTGCAGATCGTCATATTTGCCGTATTTCTTGGAATTGCCATTACCCTGATCCCCAATGAAAAAGCAGCTCCTCTCGTAAAATTGATGGATTCGGCCAATGAAGTGGTCATGAAGGTTGTTGATCTGATAATGATCATCGCTCCGATTGGTGTTTTCGCCTTGCTTTCCCAGGTAATTGTTGATCTGGCAAAGGATGATCCTCAGCAAATTCTCGGCCTGCTTCAGGCGTTGAGTATTTACACACTCACGGTATTGGCAGCACTTATCCTCCATTTGCTTATAACCTACATGGGCATTGTTCGCTTTATTGCCAAAATGAATCCCCTTGTGTTTTTGAAAAGAATGCAGCCTGTGCAGTTGTTGGCCTTTTCTACCAGTTCTTCCAACGCAACTTTGCCCGTAAACATGGAGAATTGCGAAGAAAAACTTGGGGTCGATGAAGAAATTACCGGATTTGTTTTGCCCCTTGGTGCAACAGTTAATATGGATGGTACGTCATGTTACCAGGCCATAGCCGCAGTGTTTATAGCCCAGGTTTTTAACATGGATCTGTCTTTTCTGGAACAATTAACTATTATTCTCACTGCCGTTCTGGCATCCATAGGCTCTGCGGGTGTACCCGGAGCAGGGGTGGTTATGCTGGTAATCGTTCTGAATAGTGTACATGTACCTGTTGAAGGAATTGCTCTGATTCTGGGTGTGGACCGAATTTTGGATATGTGTCGTACTGCGGTGAATGTTACCGGCGATGCAGCAGTTTGTTGCGCAATCGCAAAAATGGAAGGAAAATTGAATGTACCTAAATAGTAATTATATAAACGCGTTTAACGCAACTCGCTCAAGAATGAAAAGAATTCTCCTATTTGTTATGCTGCTTGCAGGAGTGGTTTTGGTTTCAGATCAAAACACCCTGCACGGCCAATGTCTGAATGACGACCATTATTTCGAAGACCAGGAAAAGAACGATCCGGAAGCGCATGCCCGCATGCAGGACGCGCTCGAAATCTGGAAAACGAACAAAAACAATCCTTTAGAAGGAAAAATGAAGGCGGTTTACAAGATCCCGGTTGTGGTTCATGTAATCCATGAATACGGTACCGAAAATATCAGCAAGCTTCAGATCCAGGACCAGATCCGGATTTTGAACGAAGATTTTCGCCGACTGAATGCCGACACTTCCAATACCCGTACAGTTTTTCAGTCGGTTGCGGCTGATGCCGAGATCGAGTTTGTTCTGGCCTCCAAAGACCCAAACGGAAACTGCACGGAAGGTATTGTAAGGGTAAATTCTCCCCTGACGAATAATGCCAGGGATAATGTAAAGGCGGTAAGCTATTGGCCTAGCGACAAATACCTGAATATCTGGATCGTTAAATCCATCCAGAATTCGGGAGATGATCCCGGAGTGATTACCCTGGGTTATGCTCAGTTTCCCTGGGATAGAAATACACGCCCTTCAACCGATGGGATCGTGGTTCGCGCAGATTATTTCGGATCGATCGGTACTGCCGCTGGCNNTGGCAATAATAACGCCGGACGTACTGCTACTCATGAGGTAGGGCACTGGTTAGGACTGTTTCACACCTTCCAGGGTGGATGTAATCCTCCAAGCTGGGGAGAGCAGATCGATGATACCCCTCCGGTACTTGAACCAAGCTTCGGTTGTCCAATTGGAGCAAATACGTGCAATAATGATTTCCCGAATCTTCCTGATCAGGTAGAAAATTATATGGATTATGCCAATGGAAGCTGCCAGAACATGTTCACATTTGAGCAAAAGGCGATGATGCATAACATGATCAATTCATTTCGGGGTACCCTGGTGTCTGCTTCGAATGCAACATTTACAGGAATAAGCGGAGGAACCGGGAATTGTGCTCCGAAGGCCGACTTCAGCAATGAGGTGCGTCCGGTTTGTCAGGGAAATTCCCTTCAGTTTACGAATCTATCTTATAATGGAACAGTAGGTACGGTTACATGGACCTTTGAAGGAGGTTCTCCGGCCATGTCCAATAGCTTAAACCCGACCGTTTCATACAACCAGGCAGGTATCTATAAAGTTACCCTCGAAGTAAGCAACGCAAATGGAAGTTCCACGTTAGTGAGAGATTCGGTTGTGGTTGCTTATGCTTCGGTGAGTCCGCATGGTGCTCCTCAAATGGAAAGTTTTGAGGGACAAAGTTTTCCTCCATCCGAATGGACAATGAAAGCCAGCAACGGGCTTAAATGGGAATCGTTCAAAACGGCAGGATCACATGGTACTGCAAGTGCCCGTGTTCAGATAAGCGCTTCAGCGACAAAAGGTACTACAGTACAATTAAGTACCAAGGCTGTTGATATGATGGCCATAAGTGATCCGGTATTGACTTTTGATCTGGCCTATGCGCGTTTACAAAGTGCATCCATTGATCGTTTCCGGGTATATTCTTCTATCGATTGTGGGATCACCTGGACACTTATTTACCAACGTGCCGGTGTGCAGATGGAAACAGGAAACCTGGGTACAACGAACTTCATACCCAACTCCGGCCAATGGAAAAAACATACCGTTTCGCTTAACAATTATGTAGGCAAGCGGAATTTGTTACTGCGTTTTGATGTGGTTACTGACCTGGGCGGAAATGTGTATTTCGATAATATGAATATCGGATCCATCAGTTCTGTAAACGGAGCGGATAATATGGATGAGTTCACCTTATACCCGAACCCTGCATCCAAAAGCACCACCGTATCCTTTACCAGCAAAGAAGCCGGCGAATTAGGTATTTCAGTGATAGATGTGAGTGGCAAACAGGTACTTGTTTATCCTACCCGGCAAATCGAAGCCGGCCGTCAGGAAACTGAACTGAATATCAGTGAACTGGCTTCCGGAGTTTATTTTGTTGTTACTGAACTTAATGGTCAGAAAACCACGAGGAAGCTCCTGATAGCGAATTAAATCTTTACAGTCTTTTGACAAAGCAATTGCCGGATTTAAAGGATTTAATCTTTTATTTGCCGGCAATTGTTGTATTATACATCTGAATTATGGCAAAAAATCTTGTGATAGTGGAGTCTCCCGCCAAGGCTAAAACCATAGAGGGGTTTTTGGGAAGTGAGTTTACGGTGAAGTCGTGTTATGGACATATCCGGGATCTGGCAAAAGAGAATAACGGGGTGGATATCGAAAATGGATTTAAGCCTATTTACGAAGTGCCTGATGATAAAAAGCAGGTTGTTTCCGAACTGAAAAAACTTGCCAAACAGGCCGAAACGGTATGGCTGGCATCGGATGAGGACCGCGAAGGGGAGGCCATATCCTGGCACCTGGCGGAAGTGCTGAATCTCGATCATGCAAAAACCAAGCGTATCGTTTTTCACGAGATCACCAAGCCGGCAATCTTAAAAGCCATTGCCAACCCGCGTATCATCAACCAAAATCTGGTGAATGCCCAACAGGCAAGACGAATCCTGGACCGTATCGTGGGTTTTGAGTTGTCGCCGGTTTTATGGAAAAAGGTAAAACCATCTCTTTCTGCAGGTCGTGTTCAGTCGGTTGCTGTTCGCCTTATCGTTGAAAGAGAAAGGGAGATCACAGATTTTAATTCTGATTCCTCTTTTCGGGTTATCGCCCTTTTTCATGATAAAAAAACCAATAAGCAGGTAAAGGCTGAATTGCCCAAGCGTTTTAAGACAGAAAAAGAGGCCATGGCCTTTTTGGAGTCGTGTATAGGTACAGGTTTTCATGTTGATAAGGTAGAAACCAAACCCGGCAAAAGAACCCCTGCCGCTCCGTTTACCACTTCTACCCTGCAGCAGGAAGCCAGCCGGAAACTGGGTTTCTCGGTAGCACAGACCATGAGTGTAGCCCAGCGTCTTTATGAGGCAGGGCATATTACTTATATGCGTACCGACAGTGTCAACTTATCCGAGCTGGCACTCGACACGGCACGGGCTGAGATCGAAAAAGCCTATGGGAAAGAGTTTTCCAAAACAAGGAAGTATACCACCAAAACAGCAAGTGCCCAGGAAGCCCACGAGGCTATCCGTCCAACCTATTTTGACAAGCATACCATACCCGCAGACGGGTCAGAGAAACGCTTGTATGACCTGATCTGGAAGCGGTCTATTGCTTCCCAGATGAGCGATGCTGTTCTGGAAAAAACGGTGGTACATATTGCCATCGATAATGCAAAAACAACGGACAAGGAATTTCTGGCAAGTGGTGAGGTGATCAAATTTGAAGGCTTTTTAAAGGTATACCTTGAAGGCACGGATGAAGAAGAAGATGATACGGAAGAAGGACTGCTGCCTGATGTTAAAGCCGGAGATGTACTGGACCTGGAACGAATTACGGCGACAGAAAAATTCTCCCGTGCTGCGCCCCGCTATACGGAGGCAAGTCTGGTAAAAAAACTCGAAGAGCTTGGAATTGGAAGACCTTCCACCTACGCTCCTACAATTTCTACGATCCAGAAACGCGGATATGTTGTTAAGGAAGACCGTCCCGGCAAGGAGCGTAAATACGAAGAGTTGACCCTTGTATCGGGGCAGATCAACAAAAACACGCTAACAGAAAATACCGGAGCTGAAAAGTCGAAGTTATTCCCTACGGATATAGGCAGTCTGGTGAACGATTTTCTGATCGAACACTTTGACGGCATTATGGATTACAGTTTTACGGCCAATGTGGAGAAGGAGTTTGATGAGATCGCAGAAGGCTTAAAAAGCTGGACGACCATGTTAAGTTCCTTTTACGGTCCTTTCCATAAAACGGTTGACCAGACCCTGGATGAAGCCAAACGGGTGACCGGTGAGCGCCAGATCGGGCTGGATCCGGAGAGTGGAAAACCGATTTCTGTACGAATGGGCCGTTATGGACCTTTTGCCCAGATCGGCATTCAGGATGAGGAGGAAAAACCCCGATATGCCAGTTTACGTGCCGGACAAAGTATGGAAACCCTGACTTTGGAAGAGGCACTGGATTTGTTCAAGATGCCACGTATTATAGGTGAGTATGAAGGTGCTGAGCTGAAGGTAGCCATTGGCCGTTTTGGTCCCTATGTGCAACATCAGAAGGCCTTTTACAGCATACCCAAAGAAGATGATCCATACCAGATCAATGAGGAGCGGGCCATTGAGATCATTATTGCCAAAAGGAAAGCAGATATTGAGAAGCTGATCAAAGTATATGATGAGGACAGCGATCTACAGCTGTTAAACGGCCGCTGGGGACCTTATCTTAAGAAAGGCAAGGACAACTACAAGATCCCCAAGGCGCGCCATGAGAACGCCGCTACGATCACTTACGAGGAGGCCAAAGAGATGATGGAGAAATCCGCTGCCGCACCGGCAGGCAAGAAGAAGGGCAGAGGAAGGAAGTAGGGTTCTGGGTTCTGGGTTCTGGGTTATGGGTTAAATCCCGCGTTCCGGTCCCTGAGCCGGCAAACGACCTATGATACTTTGAACAAGCTCTACGCCGGGTCGAAGGGCCCCGCTTTCGCAGAAAAAGCTTCGGCGGACGTGCCGGAAGTGCTGACTCACACCCGGTTCACTTCCCTTCGGCTGGCTCAGGGCAGGCTCATGCTCAGTGAACGAATTCCGCTCCCCCGCTCCCTCGCTCCGACCGCAGGTCCGCTCTTCGCTCCCGAACCTTTGTCTATGGTCTATGGTCCATGGTCCATGGTCTAAAATAGTCTAAATATTTTTCTCCACCTGTTTGGTTTTATTCAAATTACCCGTACCTTTGCCGTCCTTAAAATTTAAGAAGTTACAGCAAAAATATGCCAACCATACAGCAATTAGTAAGGAAAGGGCGCACTTCGCTAGTTGATAAAAGCAAGTCACCGGCGTTGAATTCATGCCCACAAAGAAGAGGAGTTTGCACACGTGTGTATACCACCACTCCAAAGAAGCCAAACTCGGCCATGCGTAAAGTAGCGCGGGTTCGTTTGACGAATCAGAAGGAGATCAATGCGTATATACCGGGTGAAGGACATAATCTTCAGGAGCACTCGATTGTGTTGGTGCGAGGCGGAAGGGTAAAAGACTTACCAGGAGTACGTTACCATATTGTTCGTGGTGCATTGGATACTGCGGGTGTGGAAGGAAGAAAACAAAGAAGGTCGAAGTATGGTGCAAAACGTCCGAAACCAGGGCAGGAAGCAGCTACCAAAGGCAAGAAAAAATAAGGAATAGCTAAGATGAGAAAGAGCAAAGCTAAAAAGAGGATACTTACTCCTGACCCACGTTTTAATGACGTGCTGGTAACGAGGTTTGTGAATAACATGATGTACGACGGTAAAAAGACCGTTGCATTCCGCATTTTTTATGAGGCGGTTGATCTGGTTGAAGCAAAGACCCAGGAGCGGGGTATCGATATCTGGAAAAAAGCATTGAATAATGTGATGCCAACGGTAGAGGTTAAGGCTCGTCGTGTAGGTGGAGCAACATTTCAGATTCCGATCGAAGTACCGGCAGAAAGAAGAATTGCTGTGGGGATGAAATGGATGATTGATTATTCCAGAAGACGCAATGAAAAATCTTATCCTGAAAAACTGGCTGCGGAGATCGTAGCTGCTTCTAAAGGAGAGGGCGCTGCTGTTAAAAAGAAAGAGGATACTCACCGGATGGCTGAGGCGAACAAAGCTTTCTCACATTTTAGAGTATAATATTTAGAAGAGGATTCTGATAGCATGGACAGAGATTTAAGATATACGCGGAACATTGGGATTGCAGCCCATATCGATGCCGGTAAAACAACTACCACGGAGCGTATCCTTTATTACGCCGGGGTAAACCATAAAATTGGTGAGGTACACGATGGAGCAGCTACCATGGACTGGATGGCGCAAGAGCAGGAGCGTGGGATCACCATCACATCCGCAGCAACCACCGTATTCTGGACTTACAAAGACCATGAATACCATGTAAACATCATTGACACCCCGGGTCACGTTGACTTTACCGTTGAGGTAAACCGTTCCCTGCGTGTTTTGGATGGATTGGTATTTTTGTTTTCAGCGGTTGACGGGGTTGAACCTCAATCAGAAACCAACTGGCGTTTGGCCGATAACTACGGGGTAGCCCGCATAGGATTCGTAAACAAAATGGACCGTTCCGGAGCAGATTTTCTGAACGTGTGCGGTCAGGTGAATAAAATGCTCGGAGGAAATGCAATTCCATTGCAACTTCCAATCGGGGCTGAAGATACATTTACAGGAGTTGTCGATCTGATCAACTTCCGTGGGATTATCTGGGATGAAGAAACAAAAGGAATGACCTTTAAAGTGGTTCCTATTCCTGATGACATGCTTGAAGAAGCAACCATGTGGAGAGAAAAATTGCTCGAAACAGTTTCTGAGTACGATGATACCCTGTTAGAGAAATTTTTTGAAGATCCAGCATCCATCACCGAAGCAGAAATTCTTGCTGCCTTGCGTGCTGCTACCATCGATCTGAAGATCACTCCAATGGTTTGTGGTTCTTCTTTTAAAAACAAAGGCGTTCAAACCATGCTTGACCTGGTTATGGAGATCATGCCAAGTCCGATCGAACGCGAAAGTATTCGTGGAACGCACCCTGACACCGGTGTTGAAGTACTTCGTAAACCCTCCTACAAAGAGCCTTTTTCTGCACTGGCCTTTAAAATTGCCACTGACCCCTTCGTTGGGCGTTTGGCCTTCCTTCGCGCTTATTCAGGCGTATTGAACTCCGGTTCTTATGTGTTGAATACCCGTAGCGGAAACAAGGAGCGTATTTCACGCCTTTTTCAAATGCATGCCAACAAGCAAAATCCGATCGAAAGCCTTGGTGCAGGAGATATTGGTGCTGCTGTAGGATTTAAAGATATTAAAACAGGAGATACCCTCTGCGATGAAAAGCACCCAATCGTGCTCGAATCGATGGTATTCCCTGAGCCGGTTATCGGTTTGGCTATTGAGCCTAAAACTCAGGCCGACGTTGACCGTTTGGGTATGGCCCTTGCCAAATTAACGGAAGAGGATCCTACTTTCCGCGCCTTTACTGACGAGGAAACAGGGCAAACCATCATCCAGGGAATGGGCGAGCTTCACCTTGACATTATCCTCGACCGTTTAAAACGTGAGTTTAAGGTTGAATGTAATCAGGGTGCGCCTCAGGTTGCGTATAAAGAAGCGATCACCGCTACAACAACGCACCGCGAGACTTACAAAAAACAAACAGGTGGTAAAGGTAAATTTGCCGATATCCAGTTCGAATTGGGACCAGCAGACGAAGGTCATGTTGGACTTCAATTCAAAAATGAGATCGTGGGTGGATCTGTTCCCCGTGAATTTTTCCCAGCGATCGAAAAAGGTTTCCGTTTGTCTATGGACAACGGAGTTCTTGCCGGGTTTAAAATGGACTCCATGAAAGTTCGTCTGTTTGACGGATCCTTTCACGCGGTCGATTCTGACTCCCTCTCTTTTGAAATGGCGGCGAAGATCGGATTTAAAGAAGCGGCAAGAAAATCGAAACCAATTTTGCTCGAACCGATCATGAAGGTAGAAGTTATCACTCCCGATGAAAACATGGGAGATGTAATGGGTGACCTGAACAAGCGGAGAGGACAAATGGAAGGTATGGATTCTCGTGGGAATGCCCAGGTCATCAAAGCAAAGGTTCCTTTGTCGGAGATGTTTGGATACGTTACTGCACTGAGAACGATCACTTCCGGTCGTGCAACATCAACCATGGAATTCTCACATTACGCGGAAGTTCCAAAGGCCCTTGCCGACGAAGTATTAACGAACATAAAAGGAAAAGCTGTTAACGCATAACAACAATGGTTAGTCAGAAAATTAGGATTAAGTTAAAATCTTACGATTACAATCTGGTAGACAAGTCTGCAGAGAAGATCGTAAAGACGGTGAAGGCCACGGGCGCTGTGATCAGCGGTCCTATCCCGCTCCCGACCGAGAAAAAGATCTTTACAGTATTAAGATCTCCTCACGTAAACAAGAAAGGTAGAGAGCAGTTTCAGATCTGTTCCTACAAAAGGCTTCTTGACATCTACAGCTCTACTTCAAAAACAGTAGATGCCCTGATGAAACTTGAGTTGCCAAGTGGCGTTGACGTAGAAATTAAAGTTTAGGGACATGCTGGGTATCATAGGAAGAAAGGTCGGAATGACCAGTGTTTTTACCCCGGAAGGTAAAAATGTAGCCTGTACCGTTATTGAGGCAGGCCCTTGTGTAATTACACAACTTAAAAACATCGATAAGGAAGGATACAATGCGATCCAGATTGCCTACGGTGATAAAAAACTAAAAAACACGACCAAAGCGGCACAAGGTCACTTTGCTAAAAGCAAAAGCGATCCGAAGTCGGTGGTTACTGAAATCCGGAACTTTCGTGCCGATATGGATCACGAACTGGCAGTAGGCGACGAGATCAAAGTTGACATTTTCGTAGAAGGTGAATTCGTTGACGTAGTTGGTACTTCAAAAGGAAAAGGATTCCAGGGTGTTGTAAAAAGACACGGTTTTAGCGGGGTTGGTATGGCCACACACGGTCAGCATAACCGTTTGAGAGCACCGGGATCTATCGGAGCGTCTTCTTGGCCTTCACGCGTATTCAAAGGAATGCGTATGGCTGGAAGAACAGGTGGAACCCGTGTTAAAAAAACCAACCTGGTAGTGATGAAAGTGATAACTGAACAGAACTTACTCGTGCTTAAAGGAGCAATCCCCGGAGCAAAAGGTTCTTTCGTAATTGTGGAGAAATAAGATGGAACTGAACGTATTAAATATCCAGGGCACAGAAACCGGAAGGAAAATATCCTTTGCCGATGATGTGTTTGGCATCGAACCAAATGATCATGCCATTTACCTCGACGTGAAGCAATACCTTGCCAATCAGAGACAGGGTACCCATAAAGCAAAAGGACGTGCAGACATTGCCCGTACTACCAAAAAGCTGAAAAGACAAAAAGGTACAGGTGGAGCCCGTGCCGGTTCTATGAAATCTCCTTTGTTCAGAGGTGGAGGTCGTGCACATGGTCCACAGCCACGTGATTACAGCTTCAAACTGAATAAAAAATTGAAACAAGTAGCCCGGGCTTCGGCATTGGCTTATAAACTTAAAAACAATGAAGTTACCGTTGTTGAAGATTTCGACATGGAAACTCCAAAAACCAAAGAGTTTATCAGCATTCTGAAGAACCTGAATCTGGCCGGTACAAAAACCCTGATGGTACTTTCCGACAACAAGTCGAATGTATACCTATCCGGAAGAAACGTACCCAAGTCGAGCATCATGGTGGCGAACGAATTGAATACCTATCAGATTTTAAACACCCGTAACCTGGTGTTGTCTGAGAATTCAGTAAAAATAATTCAGGACATTTTAAGCAAGTAAGATGAGCGTGATAAAAAAGCCCCTGATTACAGAGAAGCAAACAAGCGCTTCTGATAAACTTGGAAGATTTGGATTTGTTGTTGACAGACATGCCAGCAAAGACCAGATAAAAGCAGAGATCGAAAAAGCGTACGGAGTGGAAGTTGCCAGCATCAATACCATGGTAATGGCACCAAAAGCCAAGCAGAAATATACCAAAACTGCGGGTTTTACTAACGGACGTACACCGATCTATAAAAAGGCAGTTGTGACATTGAAGAACGGACAGAAGATCGATTTCTTCGAAAATATTTAATGAGATGGCAGTAAAGAGATTAAGACCAATGACTCCGGGTACTCGTTTTAAGGTAGCAAATACCTTTACCGAGATCACCGCATCTACGCCTGAAAAGAGCCTTCTTGCCCCGATGAAAAAGAGCGGAGGAAGGAACAATACGGGAAAGATGACCATGCGCTACATGGGCGGAGGACACAAGCAAAAATACCGGATAATCGATTTCAAAAGGAACAAACACAATATTCCTGCTACCGTTAAATCGATCGAATACGATCCAAACCGTACTGCTTTTATTGCCCTGCTCTATTATGCAGATGGTGAAAAGAGTTACATTTTGGCGCCGAAAGGACTTGAAGTAGGCCAAACGGTTACTTCAGGACCAGGTTCTATCCCTCAGGTAGGGAACGCGATGACCCTCTCTGAAATTCCTTTGGGTTCAGAGATCCATAACGTGGAGTTAAATCCCGGACAAGGAGCTAAAATTTGCAGAAGTGCAGGTGGATATGCGCAATTGTTGAACCGTGATGGTCGTTTTGCAGTGATCAAAATGCCTTCAGGTGAAACAAGAATGATATTGGCCACATGTATGGCTACTATGGGGAAACTTTCCAACTCCGAACACAACCTTGAAATTTCCGGTAAAGCCGGTCGCAAGCGTTGGTTAGGAAGAAGACCACGTAACCGTGGTGTTTCGATGAACCCTGTCGATCACCCAATGGGTGGTGGTGAAGGACGTTCATCAGGAGGTCAACCCAGATCACGTACCGGTAAATTGGCTAAAGGTGCCAAAACCCGTGACAAGAAAAAAGCATCGAATAAATACATCCTGGAAAGAAGGAAAAAATAAGGTATGGCAAGATCATTAAAAAAAGGCCCATTTATCGACATCAAGCTTGAAAAGAAGGTGTCTGTGGTTAACGAATCAGGCAAGAAATCGGTGATTAAGACCTGGAGCAGACGCTCCATGATCTCACCAGATTTTGTTGGACATACATTTGCTGTGCATAACGGAAATAAATTTATTCCGGTTTACGTAACGGAAAACATGGTAGGCCATAAGTTGGGCGAATTCGCTCCTACAAGAACGTTTAAAACTCACCCAACGAAGTAAAAGATAGAAAATGGAAGCAGTAGCTAAACTGAATAATTGCCCATTGTCACCGCGAAAAATGCGTTTGGTGGCAGATCAGATCAGAGGCAAGCGGGTGGATATAGCCATGAGTATGCTCAAATTCAGCCAGAAACAAATGTATGCTGGTTATGTTGAGAAGCTCCTTCGTTCTGCCATTGCCAATTGGGAACAGAAGAATGAAGGTTCAAGAGCAGAAGAAAACGACCTGTTTGTAAAAACAGTTTTCGTTGACGGAGGCAGGATGCTGAAAAGGATCAGCCCGGCTCCTCAGGGTAGAGCATACCGGGTCCGGAAACGGTCCAACCACGTAACAATTGTAGTAGATAGCAAACAAGCTGCTAATAACGAATAATATGGGACAGAAAGTAAATCCGATTGGCTTTAGGCTTGGTATCATCAGAGGTTGGGATTCCAACTGGTATGGCGGAAAGAACTTCGCTGAGAAACTGGTGGAAGACGAAAAGATCAGAAGATACATCAACGCACGTATCCCGAAAGGGGGAGTTGCACGCATTGTTATCGAACGTACATTAAAACGGATCATCCTCACCATTCATACCTCACGCCCCGGTATCGTTATTGGAAAGCAAGGTTCTGAAGTGGATAAGATCAAAGAAGAGATCAAAAAACTGACTAAAAAGGAAGTTCAGATCAACATCTTCGAGATCAAAAGACCGGAGTTGGATGCTCACCTGGTAGGTGAGTCGATCGCTTCTCAGCTTGAGGCCCGTGTTTCATACAAACGCGCTATCAAAACATCGATCGCAGCGACCATGCGTATGGGAGCAGCCGGTATCAAAATTATGATCTCCGGACGATTGAACGGTGCAGAGATGGCACGTTCCGAATCCTATAAAGAAGGAAGAACACCGCTCCATACCCTGCGTTCCGATATCGACTACGCCATTGTAGAAGCCTTAACTGTTTACGGTAAGATCGGAGTGAAAGTGTGGATATGCAAAGGAGAGATCTATGGCAAACGCGATTTGTCTCCAAACTTTGGCATGAAGGAAGAAAGAGGACCTCGCGGAGGGAATGCCGGTGGCGGAAATGCCCCTGCTGACCGTGACCGCGGAGGAAGAAGAAGAAAGAGAAGAAACGATAAATAAGATTTTTTGAGCGATGTTACAGCCAAGAAGAACAAAATTCAGGAAGCAGCAAAAAGGTAGAATCAAAGGTATTGCTTCCAGAGGACACCAGATCAGCTTCGGTACATTCGGACTGAAGTCACTGGAGCCCAGTTTTATTACCTCACGTCAGATCGAGGCAGCGCGTATTGCACTGACCCGGTACATGAAGAGGGAAGGTAAAGTTTGGATCAGGATTTTCCCTGACAAACCAATTACCAAGAAGCCTTTAGAGGTAAGGATGGGTAAGGGTAAAGGAGCACCGGAGTATTGGGTAGCTTCCGTTAAACCCGGAACCATTATGTTCGAGGCAGAAGGTGTGCCTATGGATATTGCCAAAGAAGCACTTCGCCTGGCTGCAGCAAAACTGCCGGTAGCAACCAGATTTGTTGTAAAAAACGATTACGTAGAAGAGTAACATTATGCAATACCAGGAAATAAAAGGCTTGACCACGGAGGAAATCGTTGAAAAGCTCAGAGAGGAAAGAACCCTCTATACAAAAATAAAATTCAACCATGCGGTGTCGCCACTCGAAAACCCCATGAAGCTTAAAGCTTCACGTCAGGTTATCGCGCGTTACCTCACGGAATTAAATGCGAGGAAGAATGGCTGAGATACAGAGTAACATGGAAAGAAACGTAAGAAAAGAGATCGTCGGAAAGGTTGTCAGCAACAAGATGGATAAATCCATCGTGGTGACCGTGGAGCGCAAAATGAAGCACCCCAAATATCCGAAATTCGTAAAGAAGACCTCCAAATTCTACGCTCACGACGAAAAGAACGAGTGCAATATCAACGACATAGTGAAGTTGATGGAAACACGCCCTTTGAGCAAGAGCAAAAGATGGAGACTTGTTGAAATTATTGAAAGAGCTAAATAAGTTAGAGAACGATGGTACAGCAAGAATCAAGACTTAAAGTGGCTGATAACAGCGGAGCAAAGGAAGTACTTTGTATCCGTGTTCTCGGAGGTTCCGGAAAACGTTATGCTTCCCTGGGAGATAAAATCGTTGTGACTGTAAAAGACGCAATGCCTTCAGGTGGTGTGAAAAAAGGAGCCGTAGCAAAAGCCGTTGTGGTACGCACAAAAAAAGAAGTTAGAAGACAAGACGGATCTTATATCCGCTTCGACGATAATTCCTGTGTGTTATTAACAGCTAACGACGAGCCAAGAGGAACGCGTATCTTTGGCCCCGTTGCCAGAGAATTGCGGGAAAGACAATTTATGAAAATTGTTTCTTTGGCTCCGGAAGTATTGTAATCATAGACGATAAATTAAAAGAGGTGAAGCTGAATATTAAAAAGGGTGATAAGGTTAAAGTCATTGCCGGCGAATTCAAAGGCAAAGACGGACGTGTCTTATCGGTTAGTCCCAAAGAAAAAAGAGCAAAAGTTGAAGGTTTGAACCTGGTGAAACGCCATACCAAACCAAATGCTCAAAGTCCGAATGGTGGAATTATCGAAAAAGAAGCTCCTATCCATATTTCCAATCTGATGCTCATTGATAGCAAGGGAAATCCTACGCGTATCAAACGTGAGCGTGTTGACGGAAAATTGGCGCGGGTATCTAAAAAGTCAGGGGAGGTAATCAAATGATCAAGCCAAGATTAAGAGAACAGTACGAAGCTTCCATCAAACAAGCTATGATGGAAAAGTTCAATTATAAAAATGTAATGGAAGTTCCACGTATCACCAAGATCTGTTTGAATCAGGGTGTGGGTGCTGCCACTGCAGATAAAAAACTGGTAGACAATGCCGTGAACGAAATGACCATGATAGCAGGTCAGAAAGCCGTTCCGACCAAATCACGTCTGGCCATTTCGAACTTTAAACTTCGTGAAGACATGCCGATCGGTGCCCGGGTAACCCTGCGTCATGAACGTATGTATGAATTTTTGGATCGTCTGGTTTCTACCGCACTTCCACGTGTTCGTGACTTCCAGGGATTAAAGACCAAAGGTTTTGACGGACGTGGTAACTATACCATGGGTGTTACTGAGCAGATCATTTTCCCTGAGATCAATATCGACAGATTGCCACGTATTACGGGTATGGATATCACCTTTGTGACCACCGCCAAAAATGATGTGGAATGCCTCGAACTCCTGAAATTATTTGGAATGCCGTTCCAATCACAAGAAAATAAATAAGCATGGCTAAAGAATCAATCAAAGTAAGGCAACTAAAGAGAGAAAAACTTGTTGCCCATTATGCCGACAAAAGAGCACAATTGAAAGCCGACGGAGACTACGAAGGTCTTCAAAAACTTCCAAGAAATGCCTCACCGGTAAGACTTAGAAACCGTTGTAAACTTACCGGTCGCCCACGCGGATATCTCCGCCAGTTTGGCGTTTGCCGGAATATGTTCAGACAGATGGCTCTCGATGGTAAAATACCGGGAGTAACCAAAGCAAGCTGGTAATCTGTTGGATATCGATTTGAAGTACAGTATTAATAAAAAAGAAAAAGACAAATGACTGATCCAATTGCAGACTTTCTCACACGATTGAGAAATGGCATAAAAGCAAATCACCGTATTGTGGAGATCCCTGCTTCAAACATTAAAAAGGCTATTACAAAAGTGCTTTTCGAAAAAGGCTATATCCTTAGCTATAAATTCGATGAAGCCGGCCCACAAGGTGTGATCAAGATCGCCTTGAAGTATCATCCGGTTTCCAAAACTCCGGCTATTCGTTCACTCAGAAGAGTTTCCCGTCCGGGTCTTCGTCAATATTCAGGTGCTGATACGCTTCCACGCGTTATCAACGGACTTGGTATTGCCATCGTTTCTACCTCCAGAGGAGTTATGAGCGACAAAGAAGCCCGTCAGCAGAATATCGGCGGAGAAGTATTGTGTTATGTATATTAATCGATAGGAGGAAGAACAATGTCAAGAGTAGGAAAATCACCGATTAGTATCCCGGAAGGGGTGGAGATCAATATCGACGCCAATAACCTGGTAACCGTTAAAGGTAAAAAAGGAACTCTCAGCCAAAAGGTTGACAGCGACCTGAAATTAACCATTGAAGAAGGTATACTTACCCTCGAGCGCCCGACCGAACAGAAACGTCATAAAGCCATGCACGGACTGTATCGTTCTTTGATCAATAACATGATCGTAGGGGTTAGCCAGGGGTATAAACTGCAACAGGAACTTGTGGGTGTTGGTTTTAAAGCCAGCAACCAGGGACAGATCCTTGATCTGAGTCTTGGTTACTCCCATGGTATCTTAATGGAGATCCCCAAAGAAGTATCCATAGTAACCGAAACGGTAAAAGGTAAAAACCCATTGATCGTTTTAGAAAGCGCCGACAAACAACTGATCGGACAAGTGGCTGCAAAAATCAGATCACTCAGAAAACCTGAGCCATACAAAGGAAAAGGTATTCGTTTTGTTGGAGAAATAGTTAGAAGAAAAGCGGGTAAATCTGCTGGTAAAAAGTAATTAGGCCATGATTAGACATAAAGTATTTAAAAGAAAAAAGATCAAGGCAAGAGTAAGAGGCAAGATCAGCGGAACTGCTACCTGCCCACGCTTGAGCGTTTTCCGCAGCAACAAGCAGATCTATGCCCAGTTGATCGATGATCAGAGTGGTAAGACCCTGGCGGCAGCAAACAGCCGTATCGATGCGATCGATAAAGCTGAAGGCTCCAAAGTTGATAAAGCCTTTAAAGTAGGACAGGAACTTGCAGCGAAAGCAAGCCAGGCAGGAATTAGCAAAGTGGTTTTTGACCGTAACGGCTACCTGTACCATGGTCGTGTTAAGAATCTTGCAGAAGGTGCAAGAGATGGAGGTTTAATTTTTTAAGCGAAGACAATGGCAACTGCAAACGTAAAAAGAGTAAAACAAAGCGACCTCGAACTTAAAGAGCGCGTGGTAGGTATACAAAGGGTAGCGAAAGTTACCAAAGGAGGTCGTACTTTCAGCTTTTCAGCCATCGTCGTGGTGGGTGATGGAAATGGTATCGTAGGTTACGGACTGGGTAAAGCCGGTGAGGTGATCGACGCGATTTCCAAAGGCATTGAAGACGCAAAGAAAAACCTCATTAAAGTGCCGATCATCAATGGCACTGTTCCTCACGAACAATATGGAAAATACGGTGGTGGATATGTGTTCCTGAAACCCGCTTCCCATGGTACCGGTGTTATTGCCGGTGGTGCGATGCGTGCGGTTCTGGAGTCGGCAGGTGTTCATGACGTATTGGCCAAATCAAAAGGATCTTCCAACCCGCATAACGTGGTAAAGGCAACGATCGATGCATTGGTTAGTATGCGCGATGCCTGGACCGTAGCGGAACACCGTGGAGTGAAGTTAGGTAAAGTATTTAATGGATAAGGTGATGGCGAAAGGTAAAGCAACGGCTAAAGTAAAAGTAACCCAGGTTAAAAGTACCATTGACAGATCTGAAAAACAGAAAAGAACAATGGAAGCCCTGGGCCTGAAAAAAATCAATCATACCGTGGAGCATGAAGCCACTCCGCAAATTTTGGGAATGATTGAAAAAGTTAATCACCTGGTAAAAGTAGAAAACAGCTAAGGTATGAATCTGAGTAATCTGAAACCTGCAAAAGGTTCTGTTAAGAAAAATAAACGTTTAGGTCGTGGTACTGGTTCCGGCCGTGGTGGAACATCCACACGTGGTCACAAAGGAGCTCAATCCAGATCCGGATATTCAGCGAAAGCGGGTTTTGAAGGTGGTCAGATGCCCCTTCAACGTCGTGTTCCTAAGGGTGGATTTAAAAATCCTTTCCGTGTGGAATACGTAGGAATCAACCTGGATAAATTGCAGGAGCTGATCGATACCTATAAATTAGAAAGCGTAGATATTGAAAGCCTGCATGCCAACAAGGTGATTAAAAAATCCGACAAAGTGAAGATCCTGGGTCGTGGTGAATTGAAATCCAAAGTGTCTATCAAGGTTCATGCTTTTACCGCAACTGCCAAAGAAGCGATAGAAAAAGCCGGAGGAACCGCCGAAACCATCTGAAATGAAAAAATTTTTCCAAACCATTAGAAATATCTGGAAGATTGAAGATCTGAGAACCCGTATCCTGAATACGATTTTGCTTCTTATGATCTATCGCCTTGGAACCTTTGTGGTATTGCCGGGAATCGATCCCAATATGCTCGAGCAACTTCAAAGCCAGGGTAATCAGGGAATATTCGGTTTGATCAACATGTTTGCGGGAGGAGCCTTTTCACGGGCCTCCATCTTCGCACTCGGGATCATGCCTTATATCTCTGCATCCATCGTTATCCAATTATTAACGGTAGCTGTTCCTGCTTTCCAAAAAATGCAGAAGGAAGGAGAAGACGGACGTCGTAAGATGAATCAGATCACGCGGGTCCTAACCATACTTATTACCCTGGTTCAGGGTATAGGCTATATCATCAACCTGCGTAATGAATCGGGTGCTGCCATTGTTAATGACGGTTTCGGGTTTATGGGCATTGCCATAATAATCCTTGTTGCCGGTACCATGTTCTGCATGTGGCTGGGTGAACGGATCACAGATAAAGGCTTGGGTAATGGAATATCGCTCATCATTATGGTGGGTATTGTTGCACGTTTGCCTTTCGGCTTAGCGGCTGAATTCGACGGACGTTTAGGAGATACCGGTGGTGGTTTGGTTGTATTTCTTCTTGAAATAGCAGCCTGGCTGGCCGTTATTCTTGCAGTGATCGCTCTGGTTCAGGGCACACGAAAGATTCCCGTTCAGTACGCGAAACGGGTTGTGGGTAACCGAATGACCAGCGGAGCAAGAAGCTATTTGCCAATGAAAGTAAACGCTGCCGGTGTTATGCCGATCATCTTTGCCCAGGCATTGCTCTTTATTCCGGGAACCATCGGACAATTTATCCCTGAAACAAGCACAACTGCTGCGGGTATTGTACAAAGTTTTATGAACCCGACTTCATTGGCCTATACTTTAACAACGGCTATACTCATTATCCTTTTTACTTATTTCTATACAGCGATTACCTATTCACCCAATCAGATCGCTGAAGAACTGAAACGAAACGGAGGTTTTGTACCCGGGGTTAAACCAGGCAAACAAACAGCGGAATTCATTGACAATATTTTGTCGCGCATCACCTTACCGGGATCTTTTTTCCTGGCTCTGGTGGCGATCATCCCGTCGTTTGCGATGTTGTTTAATATCAATAACGAGTTTGCCCAGTTTTACGGAGGTACTTCGCTATTGATCATGGTTGGGGTGGTACTCGATACCCTTCAGCAAATTGAAAGCCACCTGTTGATGCGTCAGTACGACGGCCTATTACAGGGTGGAGCAAAAATTAAAGGAAGAGTTCCCGCAGGTAGCGGTGCAACTGCAATATAATTTGTTAATAATAAACTAAAATAGTAATTTCGCATCCCCAAAAATCAAACAATAAGGCGTGGCAAAACAACCCAGCATTAAACAAGACGGTACGATTACAGAAGCGCTTTCAAATGCCATGTTCCGGGTAGTACTCGAGAACGGCCATGAAATCATCGCAACGATTTCAGGAAAAATGAGAATGCACTACATTAAGATCTTACCGGGAGATCGTGTTGCTGTGGAGATGTCACCTTATGATTTGACCAGGGGCAGGATTACATACCGATATAAATAAGGCAAGACGATGAAAGTTAGACCATCTATAAAGAAAAGATCCGTTGATTGCAAGATCGTAAGACGCAACGGGAAGTTGTACGTGATCAATAAGAAGAATCCGAAATTTAAACAAAGACAAGGTTAAGAGATAATTATGGCAAGGATTGCTGGTATTGATTTACCGAAAAATAAACGTGGAGTAATCGGGCTCACCTATATATATGGTGTTGGATCCTCCACAGCTGCACGTATCCTGACAGCTGGTGGCATCGACCACAACAAAAAAGTACAGGATTGGAATGACGATGAGCAAACAGCCATCCGTAATTTCATCACGGAAAACATCCTGGTTGAAGGTGAACTTCGCTCAGAGAGCCAACTGAATATCAAACGTTTGCTTGATATCGGTTGCTACCGCGGTTTGAGACACAGAAAAGGTCTGCCGGTAAGAGGTCAGCGTACCCGTACCAATGCACGTACCCGTAAAGGAAAGAGAAAAACAGTAGCAGGTAAGAAAAAAGCTACCAAATAATCTGAATTGATACATGGCTAACGTAAAGAAATCAAGCAAAAAAAGAGTGGTGAATGTTGAATCTCAAGGACAGGTTCACATTCAGGCAACTTTTAATAATATCATCATTTCTGTTACCAATACAAGCGGACAGGTTATTTCCTGGTCGTCTGCAGGAAAGATGGGATTCAGAGGATCTAAGAAAAATACACCTTATGCAGCGCAAACTGCAGCACACGATTGTGGTAAGGTAGCATACGACCTGGGTTTAAGAAAGGTCGACGTATTTGTTAAAGGACCGGGATCAGGACGTGAGTCCGCAATCCGTAACCTGCAAACTGTTGGGTTGGAAGTATTGTCGATCAAAGACATTACCCCAATGCCACATAACGGTTGCAGACCGTCAAAAAGAAGAAGAATTTAAGGCATTCAGAAAGAAAAGAAATGGCAAGATATACTGGCCCCAAATCGAAAATTGCTCGCAGGTTTAAAGAACCGATCTTTGGACCCGACAAGGCTCTCGATAAAAAGAATTACGCACCGGGACAACATGGTCAATCCCGTAAGAGAAAAAAACAATCTGAATACGCTATTCAGTTGATGGAAAAACAAAAGGCAAAATATACCTATGGTGTGTTGGAAAAACAATTCCGCCTTACCTTCCAGAAAGCTGCACGTAAAACCGGAGTTACAGGTGAAAACCTCCTTCGTTTGCTTGAGGCACGTTTAGACAATACCGTATTCCGTCTTGGAATAGCTCCAACACGCGATGGTGCCCGTCAATTGGTTAGTCACAGACATATTACCGTTAACGGTCAAGTGGTGAATATCCCTTCGTACGAGCTGCAGCCCGGA
Organism: Bacteroidota bacterium; assembly: GCA_003531115.1. GTDB lineage: Bacteria > Bacteroidota > Bacteroidia > UBA8524 > UBA8524 > UBA8524. The sequence continues at coordinate 59,654 of DQHT01000030.1, forward strand.
GATATTGTTGAGATCCGTGAGAAATCTAAATCACTCGAAGTTATTGCGGATTCACTGACACGCGGTCACAAACGCTTTAACTGGCTCGACTGGAACAGCGGTGAACTTAAAGGTACCTTTATTGGTTACCCTGAACGTGAGCAAATCCCTGAAAACATCAAGGAACAACTCATCGTCGAATTGTACTCTAAATAATCCATTCCTTAATCAGATCATATCCATGGCAATACTTGCTTTTCAGAAACCCGATAAGGTAATCATGCATAAAGAAACTGACTTTTACGGTCAGTTCGAATTCCGTCCCCTTGAAAAAGGATATGGGGTAACAATTGGTAATGCACTCAGAAGAATTTTACTTTCTTCGCTCGAGGGCTATGCGATTACCGCTATTAAAATCCCAGGAGTAGAGCATGAGTTTTCTACCATTAAAGGGGTAGTAGAGGATGTTGTTGAGTTAGTTCTTAACCTCAAACAAGTACGCTTCAGAAAAGTAGGCGAAATTTCGGATAACGAAAAGATCTTCGTTTCCATCAAAGGAAGAGAGCAATTCACCGCTGGTGATATCACGCGCTTTACCGCCGCCTTCGAAGTACTCAACCCTGAGCTGGTTATCTGCAACATGGAGCCTTTCGTGAACTTTGAGATCGAATTAACGGTTAACAAAGGAAGAGGATACGTTCCTGCTGAGGAAAACAAAATTAAAGATGCACCGATCGGACTTATTCCGATCGATTCGATCTATACCCCCATTAAAAATGTGAAGTACACAGTAGAAAACTTCCGTGTTGAACAAAAAACGGATTACGAAAAACTCCTTTTGGAAGTAGGTACCGATGGATCTATCCATCCGGAAGACGCTTTGAAAGAAGCAGCCCGTATCCTCATTCAACACTTTATGTTGTTCTCCGACGAGAAGATCACGCTTGACAACCAGGTGAAATCAGCACCTGCTGAAGTAGATGAGAACATGCTGCATATGCGCAAGCTGCTCAAAACTTCCCTGGCTGACCTGGATCTTTCCGTTCGTGCTTATAACTGTTTGAAAGCCGCCGAAATTAAAACCCTGGGCGAGCTGGTAAGTTACGATATAGCTGACCTCCTTAAATTCAGAAACTTTGGTAAAAAGTCTTTGACTGAACTAGAAGAACTTGTTCGTGAAAAAGGCCTGACCTTCGGAATGGATGTGGCTAAATATAATTTAGAAGAAGATTAAGTCAGGTTTATTAGGATTTTATTAAGATGAGACACGGAAAGAAATTTAATCACCTCGGAAGAACCGCTTCACACAGAAAAGCGATGCTTTCGAATATGGCTTGTTCGCTGATCCTGCACAAAAGGATCACAACCACCCTGGCGAAAGCCAAGGAGTTGAGAAAATACATCGAGCCTTTGATCACCAAAGCCAAAGACAATACCACGCATAGCCGTCGTACTGTATTTAGCTACCTGCCCCAAAAAGAGGCTGTTACCCTGTTGTTTACCGAAGTAGCAGAAAAAGTGGCTAACCGCCCCGGTGGTTATACCCGAATCCTGAAACTGGTAAACCGTTATGGCGACAACGCTGAAATGGCGATCATCGAATTGGTTGACTACAACGAATTGATGCTGGCTGCCAAAGGCGAGAAAAAAGCCGGTGCAGGAAAAACCCGCAGAAGCCGTCGTGGTTCAGGATCTGGTGCAACAGCTACAGCAAGCGATGCAGCTCCTAAAGCAAAAGCCCCTAAAGCTCCTGTTGAAGAAGCTCAGGTTGTGGAAGAAGTAGCGGAAACCAAAGCTGAAGTTGTTGAAGTTGCTGAAGCTCCTGTAGCTGACGTGGTTGAAACTCCGGCTGATGTGGTAGAAGAGACTCCTGTAGCTGAAGAAACTCCTTCTGCTGATGAAGCTCCTGAGGCTCCTGAAGAGGGTGCTGAAGAAGATAAGAAAGACTAAAACTGAGTTTTCAGTTTTCAGTGTTCAGTTTTCAGTGAGCGCTGCTAAATTTTATAGAAGAAGACCTGAGGCGAAAGTTTCAGGTTTTTTTTTGTCCTAAAATGACGTGTTGTTCTCACTGATCGCAGGAGGTATACGATTCAAAATCAGGAGGAGACACACTATAATTGTGAATTCATCGTTGGTTTGAACAGAGAGTTTGGTATGAAAGAAAATCCCTGATATCGCGCTTATTCTTCACAATTTTAAATTTCTAACATGAAATATACTTTGCTTCTTTTTCTCACAATTGCTACCATAACGGTGAATGGTCAAAATCACTTCGTTGGTATACAAAGTGGGGTAAACTATACCCGTGTTATAAATGATCATTTCCCGAAGAATAAAGTTAACTTTAGAACAGGATTGGTTATTGGTATAACCTATGATTACCAATTTAAAAAGAATTTTTCAATCGGTTCTGGCATCATATACAACCAACGTGGTTATACAAGGGATATTGTATTTTCCCCAACTTACACAGGCGAACCAAATGATTTGATATTTATTTATAAGGTCAACCGTGACTTCATTTCTTTACCTTTGAAAATAGGCTTTAATTGTGGTAAGGAGCTTTTTGCTTATGGCAATATTGGCCTGACACCTTCTGTATTAGTTGAGGCTTACGACGTACATCCTAAACTTGATTTTAATGGTAATGATTTACCGGAACGTTCCGTCTGGAATAAGGATTTGGTGTATAAGTTCGATATTGGTGGTCTTGCTGAAGTAGGCGGCGGTTATAAATTTACGAACCATTTTTGGCTTTACTCTTCATTGTTGTTTCAACATAGTTTTGCTCCAATTTTTAATTATGACAGATCCCCGGATGCTGAAATCATCCATTATGGATGGTCTTTAAGTTTGGGATTCAAATATGCTTTGACGAAAGAGTGAATTAATATTGCTAGTCAAAACTCAAATAGGGCCTAAGCTTTTCCAGCAATAGGCCATCAACCACCCCTGTCTCCAAAAGATCTTCGGCTTGTTTAAAATTCCCATGCTGAATCCGGTAGCGGTAAATGACCCCTGCCTTGTAGCGGATATAAGGATGGCTCTTAAGTTCCTCTTCGTTGGCTTCATTGATTCGGATCTTCTGGATGGTCGATGGATCGATGCGGGTATATTTGATCAGGGTATCGATCTGTTCCAGGCGTAAGCCTTTGATTTCTTTTAGTTGTTCATGGGAAACAAAACCACCCAGCCAGCCGCGGTATTTTAAAACTTTGGAGGCAGTATAGGCGCCTATACCCCGAATACCTTTAAGCTCAGCAGAATCGCAACTATTTAATTGTAGGGTAGAAGGAGTAAATGCCCGTTTTTCCCATATTGATTCCGGCTTCTCCGGTAATTTTGCTTTTTCTTCTATTCGAATCCACGGTTCCCATAGTTCATACCTTTCTTCATCCATAAAAAAGAGCTTCTTAAGGTCCTTTGGCTTTCTGAAGACTGCTCCTGCCTTGCGGTATTTGATCCAGGAGTCGGCTTGTTTGGGACTTAATCCCAGTTTCACCATATCAGCTGCGTTTATGGTATTTGGGTCAAAAGTGAAGCCTGTGAAAGACGGTTTTGGATTTCCTGCCGCTTTTCCTTTTTGAGTCTCGAAATAGTGAATGCGGGAAGCCCATAGGTCGGCTTTTACGGTAAGGCTTCGTTCCGCTCCGTAACGTGCATACAATTCCCGGAATGCCAGCAAACAAAAAAGGATGCCGGCCAAAACCAGCATCCCTCTTTTTTCTTTGGCCGAGAAGGAAAAATGTTCCCGCATCAGCTCCTGGAAATACTTTTTCATGGCTTTTAATGCATGGCCACGATATTTTCTACTTTGTAATCCCCTTTGTCCAGTTTCAATTTTACTTCCTTGAAGGCAACAATTGTTTCTTCCACATCCTCTAAGGTATGAACAGCTGTAGGAATGAGGCGAAGCAGGATGATGCCTTTCGGTACCACCGGGTAAACGACTATTGAGCAGAATATAGCGTAGTTCTCTCTGAGGTCCTGTGTGAGTGCGGTAGCTTCAGGAATGGTTCCGTTCAACAGTACCGGAGTTACCGGGGTAGTTGTAGGTCCGATATTAAAGCCGGCATTACGCAATCCACCCTGCAGGGCATTCACGATCTTCCAGAGATTTTGTTTTAATTCAGGCTGCGTTTTCAGCAATTCCAAACGTTTCAATGCACCTACAACGAGAGGCATAGGAAGCGATTTGGCGAAGATCTGGGAACGCATATTATAGCGCAGGTGTTTGGTCACCATCTTTTTAGAAGCGATAAAGCCTCCGATCATGGCCATACTTTTAGCGAATGTTCCGAAATAGATATCGATCTCGTCGATAACCCCCTGCTGCTCATGGGTTCCTGCACCGGTGGCACCCATGGTACCAAATCCGTGGGCATCATCCACAAACAAACGGAAGTTAAATTTCTTTTTAAGCGCAACGATGCCTTTCAAATTTCCTTCGGCTCCCGACATACCAAATACGCCCTCGGTGATCACCAGGATGGCACCGCCGGTTTCTTCGGCCATTTTTGTGGCACGACGAAGTTGGGTTTCAAGGCTTGTCATGTCGTTATGGGCATAAACAAAACGTTTTCCCATATGCAAACGCACCCCGTCAACGATACAGGCATGCGATTCGGCATCATATACAATGATATCATGGCGATCGACCAGGCAATCAATGGCGGAGATCATCCCCTGATAGCCATAGTTAACCAACACAGCATCCTCTTTACCGACAAATTCGGCAAGTTGGCGTTCCAGTTCTTCGTGCATGTCGCTGTTACCCGACATCATACGCGCACCCATTGGCAGGGCCAGTCCGTATTCTTTAGCTCCTTCAGCATCCGCTTTGCGTACTTCAGGGTGATTCGCCAAACCGAGGTAATTGTTCAAACTCCAGATGAGTTTGCTTTTACCACGGAAAAGCATGCGATTTGAGATGTCTCCCTCTAATTTCGGAAACATGTAATATCCGTGCGCGTCATCTGCGTGCATGCCCAAAGGGCCCGGACGAGTAGGTAATTTGTCGAAAAGATCCATATAGTCTTGTGAACTTTGCCGCAAAGTAAACACAGTCGAGACACAATTTAGCTAATCTATGTCAGGTTTCTTGGATTGAGAGTAAGTTTAGGGTGAATTTGACAGGAATTTGACAATGGGGTAGGGCTGGGTTCTGGGTTTGGGGTTCCGGGTTCCGGGCCACGTCCGCCGAAGCTTTTTCTGCGAAGGCGGGACCCTTCGACCCGGCGTAGAGCTTGTTCAAAGTCTTATAAGTCGTTTGCCGGCTCAGGGACCGGAACGCGGGATTTGACCCATAACCCAAAACCCAGAACCCGAAACCCCTACATTAACATCTGCTTCACCTCATTCAATTTCATCAAGGCCTCTATCGGGGTCAGGGTATTGACATCCACGGCCTGAAGGTGCTGGATGACTTCTTTTAATTTCGGGTCTTCCATCTGGAACATCTGCAATTGAACGGTATCGGCTACCTTCTTGAGGGTCTTTCTTCCGCTGATATCAGAACGGTCTGCCTCCAGTCGGTGCAGGATGGCCTCTGCCCTGCTCAGCACCTTAGCGGGAACACCGGCCATACGGGCTACGTGGATACCAAAGCTGTGTTCGCTGCCTCCTGGTTTCATCTTCCTTAAAAACAATACGTTTCCATCCGTTTCCTTAACGGTAACATGGTAATTCACCACTCCTTCCATCTTGGTTTCCAGTTCATTTAACTCATGGTAATGGGTGGCGAACATGGTTTTGGGGCGGTGTTCGTGCACGGCAATGTATTCGGAAATCGACCAGGCTAAAGAAACACCATCGTAGGTGCTGGTACCCCGGCCAACCTCATCGAGTAGGACTAAACTGCGTGGAGAGATGTTATTTAGTATGCTGGCGGCCTCAATCATTTCGACCATAAAGGTCGATTCGCCCTGCGAAATATTATCGGAAGCCCCAACGCGGGTAAATATTTTATCGACCACAC
>DQHT01000035.1 GCA_003531115.1 Bacteroidota bacterium
GTTTTCGGTCTTTAAGTTTTCGCAAATGCTGAGAAATTGCCGATATAGTCATACCAAGAATGTCGCTCAAATCGCAAACACAAAGCCTTCTTTCCTGATAAAGCAGATACACTATTTTCAGCCTTACGTTATTACCGACCAGTTCAATTCCGTTTGATAAGTAGTCGAATGAGCCATTGAGTTCTGACACTCTGTTTTTGCAGCGGTTAATTTGTTTAATGTCTGCCTGTTGTCTTATGCAGGAATTATTGTCCATGAGAACAAAGATATCGAATTCGTTTATTTAAGCAATTACTAAAAAAATACAAATTCACCTAACTGGGCCAAGCTATTAGTAAAAAGAAAACCCCGGAAGAGTTTCTATCTGCCGGGGTTTCTTTCTCCGTAGAAAATTAAGGTTATCAAAAACCAAACAGGCTATAACGGACAAGTTTGACAAGATTGAATAACTCTGAAACCCTCACCCTTCGGAAAAATTCGTCTTTTCCGAAGGCACTGTCCGGTGATCCGGACATAATTTTAAATCCCAATTTTTGGAATAACCTTTTTTNNACTTACTGAAAGCAAATGCGGAAAAGCATGAACTTGTATTCATTGAAGGAAGGCTTTCTGAAACTTCTGTTGCTCTTGCCAATGGCTGTGGAGCCATCAGCATAATTTACCGGGGATAAAGCCACTGCGCCCGTTTTGGAGGCACTGTACAAAATTGGCGTGAAATACCTGGCCTTGCGTTCCGCGGGTTTTAATCATGTTGATTTAAGAAGATCAAAAGATTTGGGAATAAAAGTTTTCCGTGTGCCTGCTTATTCCCTTATTCTGTTGCGCGCCTGAATCCACAAGTTCCTCAAAAACAGAATGACGCAGTAATACGGCACGAACAACACGCATCATCTCACCGTCAGATGCGCCTTCCATAGCATCCAATACATTTTGAACTTNNGGTGAACCTCCTGTCTGATCGGAATCTCCATCCTTCAAATATGATGATTTCTCCCAGGACTGTACAAGAGATTCAGGTAAAAAATTGTGACCCCTACGCATGGTTGGGTTTCACTCCATCAAAACCTGATAAAACAAAACTACCCATTCCGGTTAGAAGACCATGGCACAGTATTTGAGCCAGCTGAATTCAGTACTTTTGCATTAACTCATTAAATGAAAATCGTTTTTGCCATATTCCTTGCATTGCTCATGCTCATAACCAATGTTGAGATTGCACTTGCTACGCACTATTGTGATGGAGAGGCGGTAAAAACTTCCATTTCTGTGGGTCACGATGATATTGACTGCGGAATGAACAGAATGGAAGCTTCCTGTGAAGAAGAATCCGATTCCCCGACAGTAAAAAGCAAAAACTGTTGTGAAAATAAATATGCCGAATTATCCACTAAGGATGATTACAACGGCCTTACGCCTGCTACAAGTTCGGTTGAATTTCAGTTCATCGCTGTTTTTGTAGCTACCTATTTCAATCTTTATTCTTTCAATGCTTCAACAGAAGCCGGGTATGCAAATTACTCACCCCCCTTGCTGGCTCTTGACATACCTGTCGTGATCCAGTCTTTCCTTATTTAAGCGATACAACTTCAATTGATGGTGTATAGAGAACTATACGCCTACCAGGAAACTTTCGGGTTTCCGAACTTTTATTCAGGTTCATTGTAATTGTATGGAATATGCTTAATAAAATCATAAAATACTTTCTCGAGAATCGTTTAGTTACTGTTCTCGTACTAATCACATTAGTTGCCTGGGGGATTACCACCTCTCCATTCAACTGGAACACCGGATTTTTGCCTAAGAATCCGGTTCCTGTAGATGCTATCCCGGATATTGGCGAAAACCAGCAGATCGTATTTACACAGTGGCCGGGACGTTCGCCACAGGATTTAGAAGACCAGATTTCCTATCCCCTAACTACCTATCTGTTGGGTATTCCAGGGGTGAAGTCCATTCGCAGTTCATCTATTTTCGGGTTTTCCATGATCAATATTATTTTCGACGAGGAGACGGAATTTTATTGGTCACGGTCCCGGATACTAGAAAAACTAAATTCACTGCCTTCCGGCTTGCTTCCCGATGGCGTACAGCCTACCCTCGGTCCGGATGCTACAGCGCTGGGCCAGGTATATTGGTACACCCTGGAAGGCAGGGATAAAGAAGGAAATCCAACAGGTGGATGGGACTTACATGAAATACGAACGATTCAGGATTTCTATGTGAAATATGGATTGAATGCGGTAGAAGGGGTATCAGAAGTCGCTTCTATAGGAGGTTTTGTGCAGGAGTATCAGATTGATGTGAATCCCGATGCATTAAAAGCTTATAATATCCCTCTGCACCGGGTGATGCAGGCAGTGCAGAAATCCAACAGGGACGTTGGGGCTAAAACCATTGAGATTAACCAGGCCGAATATCTGGTTCGGGGCCTGGGATACATAAAAAAAACAGAGGATATTGAAAAAGCTGTAGTAGCTGTTCAGGACAACGTTCCCATCCGTATCAAAGATATAGGCGTTGTTTCCCTTGGGCCTGCCACTCGCAGGGGTGTACTGGATAAAGAAGGAGCTGAAGTGGTCGGTGGAGTTGTTGTGGCACGGTTTGGCTCTAATCCGCTTGAGGTAATTAATAATGTAAAAAAGAAGATTGGTGAAATAGCCCCCGGCCTTCCCAGTAAGACATTGGCTAACGGAGTGGAAAGCCAGTTGACCATTATCCCGTTTTATGACAGGACCCAATTAATACATGAAACCATTGGTACACTGGAAACAGCCCTGTCTCATGAGGTATTGATAAGCATTATAGTGGTGCTGGTGCTCGTGCTGAATTTGCGTGCTTCCATTATTATTTCCAGTTTACTGCCTGTTGGAGTATTGATGACATTTATTGTCATGAGGTACTCCGGTGTGGATGCCAATGTGGTGGCACTTTCCGGAATTGCTATTGCCATAGGTGTTATGGTAGATGTAGGAATAGTCTTTGTTGAAAATATCATTCGACATCTTGAAATGCCTGAAAATCATGGCGTGAAAGGCAAAGTGCTGTTAAGGGTCATTTATGAAGCAACAACAGAAGTGGCATCCGCCGTTACCACTGCTTTGGCTACAACAGTAGTGAGCTTTGTCCCTGTATTTGCCATGGAGGCTGCCGAAGGTAAGCTTTTCAAACCGCTCGCTTTTACAAAGACGTATGCTCTATTAGGCTCATTTATGTTGGGCCTTGTAGTATTACCCACGCTGGCTTATTTCATCTTTGGCATTGATTACGATAAGAAAAAGGTCCGTAGAATATGGAACATCGCTTTTATTGCGGGTGGTATTTTCCTGACAGCTTACCTCCATATATGGCTGTCGTTGGTGCTTTGCTTTGTAGGTCTTAATAATCTGCTGGAGCATAAATGGCCGGAAAAGTTTAAAAAATTTCCCACCTACATTAATCTGGCACTTGTATTATTTATCGCCAGTTTTTTCCTGACTAAAGAATGGATGCCACTTGGTGTTCAAAATGCAGTATTCGTAAACTATCTTTTTGTTTTGCTACTGATCGGCTTTATTTTATCCGTTTTGATGACTATAGTTCATTTTTATGAGCCTGTCCTGAAATGGTGTCTGGTCAATAAAGGCAAGTTTATGCTTATTCCCCTTTTCACAATTTTATTTGGAATCGTTATTTGGCTTGGCTTCGATGGTGTTTTTGGGTTTGCAGGAAATACCATCAAAAACTCCCGGCCATATAAAGCCCTTGCCAGTACCTTTCCTGGAATTGGCTCCGAATTTATGCCTACGTTGAACGAGGGTAGCTTCCTGTTGATGCCTACCTCTATGCCCCATGCCGGGGTAGAGCAAAACCGCAAAGTAGTAGGCCAGCTTAATATGATGGTAAGTAAGATACCTGAAGTCGATATGGTAGTGGGTAAATTGGGAAGGGTTGAATCTGCCCTTGACCCTGCTCCGATTTCCATGTATGAAAATATCATCAATTATAAACCGGAATATGTTGTTAATACCGATGGACACAGAGTGCGTTTCAAGGTGGATAAACGGGACCGGTTCATTTTGGTTTCGGGTGATACCGTGTCAAATGAAGATGCGCTGAAACGAGGGATAAAAACTTCGGAGATCATACCTGATAAAACCGGTCAATACTTTAGGAATTGGCGATCACATATCAAATCCGCAGATGACATCTGGGATGAAATTGTAAAAGTCACCAAAATTCCCGGGGTTACATCCGCTCCAAAGTTACAACCTATTGAGACCCGCCTGATTATGTTACAAACCGGTATGAGGGCTCCAATGGGTATTAAAGTATATGGTCCTGACCTTAAAACAATCGAACAATTTGGTTTGCAGTTGGAAGGCATCCTCAAAGAAGTACCATCCGTTAAAGCGGAGGCTGTATTTGCAGACCGGATCGTAGGGAAACCCTATCTGCACCTGAATATTGACCGGGATGAAATATCCCGATATGGACTGAACATAGAGGACGTGCAGCAATCCATCGAAACAGCCATAGGCGGTATGAAGATCTCCTCTACCGTAGAAGGCCGTGAACGCTTTCCTATACGTGTCAGGTATCCCCGTGAATTGCGTGATGATCCTGTATCATTAGGTAAAATACTTATACCCACTCCAACCGGAGCCCATATCCCCATCAGCCAGATAGTGGATATAGAATATGTACGTGGTCCACAAATGATCAAAAGTGAAGAGACCTTCCTGGTTGGGTATGTGCTTTTTGATAAGCGCAGTGGTTTTGCCGAAGTCGAAGTTGTAAATGAAGCACAAAATGCTATTCAGAAAAAAATTGATTCCGGGGAATTGAAAGTGCCGGCCGGCATCAGTTACAAATTTTCAGGTAGTTATGAAAATCAGGTGCGGGCCGTCAAAAGGCTGTCTATAGTGATTCCGATAAGTCTCGTTGTCATCTTTCTTTTGCTTTATTTCCAATTCAAGACAGTCATTGCCTCGTCCATTCACTTTTCAGGAGTATTCGTAGCCTTTGCCGGAGGCTTTATTATGCTTTGGTTGTACGGACAGGGCTGGTTCCTTAATTTCTCAATAGCCGATATGAACATGCGTCATCTCTTCCAGATGCATCCCGTCAACCTGAGTGTGGCCGTGTGGGTAGGGTTTATCGCCTTATTTGGTATCGCCACAGACGACGGAGTGATTATGGGAACTTATATTCACCAGGTATTTGAGCAAAGGAAGCCGGATACGATTGCGGGAGTGAGAGCAGCCGTATTGGAGGCAGGGAAAAAGAGGGTGAGGCCCGCTATGATGACAGCCGCGGTGGCTATTATAGCCCTGCTTCCAGTACTTTCTTCCACTGGCAAAGGCTCGGACATTATGGTGCCTATGGCCATACCCACTTTTGGAGGGATGACCATACAGATCATGACCATGTTTGTCGTCCCCGTTTTACAGGCCTTTTGGCGCGAAACGGTTATCAAAAATCAAAACAAGCAAAAAAAATGAGACATCTAGTTTGGATATTATTCATATTCTCCGCCTGTGTAGCCAATGCGCAAACACCGGAGGACTATTTTACAATGGCAGCAGAGAACAATCCCGGACTCAAGGCCAGGTATAGGGAATTTGAAGCGGCCATGCAGAAAATACCTCAGGTCAGTACCTTACCCGACCCAACCTTTACTTTCGGATATTTTATTTCTCCGGTAGAAACCAGGGTGGGCCCACAAAGGATGCGGTTTTCGCTGACACAGATGTTTCCCTGGTTTGGTACCCTCAAGGCTCAAGGTGACGCTGCTGCATTATTGGCGGAAGCCAAATACCAGGTTTTTTTGGATGCCCGGAACAAGTTGTACTATCAGGTGGAAGCCGCGTACTACCCTCTGTATGAGCTGTACCAATGGAGACTCATTGAGAAGGAGAATATCAGTATCCTTGAGTCATACAAGACTATTGCTACCTCCAGGTTCAAAAATGGCACGGGTACGATGGTAGATGTTCTTCGTGTGGATATCATGCTCAAGGATGCCACTACCAATCTCAGTATCCTGGATCAGAAAGAAAAACCTTTGCTTACCATTTTCAATAAACTGCTGAATAGGGATGATAGTGAGAGGGTGTTAGTTAGTGATTCTTTATTGACAGTATCTTTAGCAGATAACTTCCGTAGGGATTCTTTGCTGGCTGATAACCCGATGTTGAATGCACTTGACCTTAAAATAAAGGCGAGTGAAGTCAATGAACTGGTTGCCCGAAAACAAGGCCTCCCCAAGCTTGGTCTTGGCCTGGACTATGTAATGGTAGGCGAACGGACCGACCTGGAATTACCAGATAATGGAAAGGATGTGTTTATGCCTACGGTATCGGTCAGCATCCCCATTTTCAGAAGTAAGTACAAAGCTGCGGTAAAGGAAGCTCAACTAATGCAGGAAAACTATTCCCTGCAAAAAAATGAATATTCAAATGCACTGACATCCGGATACGAAATGGCCTGGTTTGAAATTCAGCAACAGCAAGAGCTGATCCAACTGTACGGCCAGCAAATTAAGGAATCCAATCAGGCACTTAACCTTTTGTACACTTCTTATAGCAATTCCGGAAAAGAGTTTGAAGAAGTCCTACGGATGCAGCAGCAATTGCTGAAATATCAAAAAATGAAGGCTACGTCAGAAGTTCAATACCGGATAGCCATTGCCAAACTCAATTATTTAACTGCAAAAACTAACCAATAAAATGAAAGCGAATAGAAAAATCATCATCACAGCCATATCTACCCTGGCAATAGGTTTATTGCTGGGCTCGCTGATTTTCGGAGGTTCTTCGGAGAAACTAACGAGCGAAGAACATCAACATACCAATGAAGAAGCAAGTGAAGAAACAGTCTGGACCTGTTCCATGCACCCTCATATACGGCAAAATGAACCTGGTAAGTGCCCCATTTGTGGCATGGATCTAATTCCTTTGGAAAGCGCAGAGGGAGAACTGGATCCGATGGCTATAAGCATGTCGCCAACAGCTATGCAGTTAGCCAATGTCAGCACAGCATTAGTGGGCACAATGGAGCCAGTTAAATCGGTCAGGGTAAATGGCAAAGTACAGGCAGATGAACGGCTGGTATACTCGCAATCATCACATATTCCCGGCAGGATAGAAAAACTGATGGTTAATTTTACGGGCGAATTTGTGAACAAAGGGCAGCCTATTGCTAGCATCTATTCACCGGATTTGGTTACAGCTCAGGAAGAACTCTTTGAAGCTTACAAGACCAGGGAGACGCAACCACAACTGTATAACGCGGCAAAGGAAAAACTGAAAAACTGGAAATTGACGAATAGTCAGATTGAGAGGTTCATCCAGTCTGGTAACCCAACGGAAGAATTTCCGGTGATGGCAGATGTGTCGGGTTATGTGACACAAAAAATGGTAAACCTTGGCGATTATATCCAACGAGGGACAGCCATCTATGAAATTGCAGACCTTTCAAAGGTATGGGTGTTATTTGATGTGTATGAATCCGATATGGCATGGATTAGGAAAGGGGACAAGGTAAGCTTCACTATAGCATCGCTCTCTGGTGAAACATTTTCCGGCACCATAACCTACCTCGATCCGATAATCGATCCGAAAACCAGGGTTGCCAAAGCGAGGGTGGAAATTTCCAATGCAGGACTAAAGCTCAAACCGGAAATGTTTGCCTCCGGAACGGTTGAAGCAAAGCTTCCCGGGAAGCCAAACACCCTTGTTGTTCCCAAAACGGCTGTGATGTGGACCGGGAGGCGTTCCGTAGTCTATGTAAAAAGCACCTCAGAAATTGGAGTAAGTTTTATAATGCGTGACGTGATATTGGGTCCTGCTTTGGGTGAAAGCTTTATTGTGGAAAGCGGTTTACAAGTCGGTGAAGAAATAGCAGTGAACGGAACATTCAGCATCGATGCGGCAGCCCAGCTGGCAGGAAAGCCCAGTATGATGAATCCGGAAGGTGGGGCTATAATGACTGGCCACGATCATGGAGGCGGAAATAACCCGACAACTTCCAAATCCAGTCCTCATGCAAAAACTATTATAGTTAGCAAAAAAGCGAAAGGAGAATTAAAATCACTCTTAAACAGTTATTTAAATCTTAAAGGTGCTTTAGCCATAGATGATTTTAAAAAGGCTTTATCGGAAGCGAAGCAAACATCGCTTGTTTTAAGCAAAATAAACATGGGGCTATTTACCGGTGAAGCACATAATGTTTGGATGAAGCACAGCAGTATCCTTGAAAAAGAACTTAGAAATGCTTCTGATTCGAAGGACATCGAAACACTTAGAAAATCATTTAAACGCGCCTCGGAACAATTGATAATGATTTATAAAACCTTCGGAAGCCTTGGCGAAACTCTATTCATTGATTACTGTGCTATGGCAGATGGAAATAAAGGTGCCGACTGGCTCAGTAAAGAAAAGGAAATAAAAAACCCTTATTTAGGACAAAAGATGATTCGTTGCGGAGAAGTAAAACAAGAAATTAAATAATCATTAAGAAACTAAGTCCTGCGGGTATAACTGAATTTGATTGAATACCCATTTCATGTTTATACCTGCAGGCACTAATTAGCAAAAAAGATGAAAAACAAGGTTTTAAGATTATTGACAGGTGGTCTCTGTTTGATGGTTGCCATCAGTTGCAATACCCAGCCAAAACGGGAGAATGAGCCTGTTGTCAAGCCTGAGCTCCAACAAACTAAAATCAAACAGGTCTACCAGGTCGGGGATAAGGTACCGAACGAACTCGTATGTATGGTAAACGATACTTACATGGGTAAGCAACAGATAGCCGTTCCTGTTAATGGCAAAATCTATTATGGCTGCTGCGAAATGTGCGTCAAAAAACTGAAGGAGCAGGAAGATGCCCGGACAGCAATTGACCCGCAAAGCGGTAAAAAAGTTGATAAGGTTGAGGCTTATATCGTGCTCTTGAATGAGCAGGGAACTGTAGGGTATTTTGAGTCTCAAAATAATTACGAGATATTTATAAGTAAATAACCAATAAAAATCAAAAATCATGAAAAAGAACATTTTAAAAATCGCAATCACATCATTAACCATCCTTTTGATTAGTTCCGGCACGCTAATGGCACAGCACAATCACGGCGGCCAGGGTAATGGCGAGAATGCCCAAAACCATACCCATCATCCGCCACATGGAGGACAGATGAAAGAAGCAGGAAAATACCATATTGAAATGGTTGTCGACTTATTTTTAAAAAAAGACCGTCTAACATTTTACTTATTTAAAGGCAAGTTAAAGCCGGTTGTCAATGAAGAAATTACTGGAATAATTACCATTGAATACAAGGACGGTTCAACCGTAACTGATACTTTGCGTGCAGGAGGGGATAACTATTTTGTGGCACAATTGGAAAAGCCGGAACCGTTTACCTGTATTGTAAATTTTCAGGTAAAAGGCAAACTAGTTTCAGGTGTTTTTACTCATCCGGGGCTAGAAATAAAAACGGGTGGTGTTTACACTTGTCCGATGCACCCGGAAATAAAAAAGGAAAGTCCGGGTACATGCCCAAAATGCGGAATGACCCTGGAAAAGCAATAATTATTGATTTACTAACTTATCATAAACATTAATTAATAACTTAAAACCTATACAAAATGAAAAATATAAAAACTCAATTATCGCTGGCACTAATTGCCGGAAGTTTAATTTTCACCGCTTGTGGAAATAATGGCCAGAAAACCGATGAACACGATCATGGCGACCATGACCATTCAATGGAAGAACGCAGTGTAAGCTCTAATACAGTAGAAGTAAATGGTGATTTATCACCGGTTTTGGAGACTTACTTTTTATTGACCTCCAGTTTGGCAAGGGATGATGCATCCGGAGCAGCAGAGGCCGGATCAAAAATGGTCACTGCCATTAACGGTTTTGACAAAACGCTTCTCGATGAAACACAATTGAAGGAATTCAATGAAGTAGCCGAGAGTGCTCTGGAAAATGCCGAACACATTTCTGAAAATGCGGGCGAAATCGATCATCAACGGGAACATTTGGTTTCTTTAAGTGAAGATATAAGGGACATGATTGCATTGGTGGGCACAAGTCAAAAGCTGTATGAAGACTTTTGCCCGATGGCGAACGACAGCCAGGGAGCAATATGGATCAGTAACCAGAAAGAAATTAACAACCCCTATATGGGAAGTGCCATGCCTACTTGTGGAAAAATCAAGCGGGAGATTAACTAAAGGTGCAAAGGCTATTTAAAAAAACAGGTATTGGATTATTCGCTGTAGCAGTCGGAATTCAATTTATTCCGGCTGACTACAATTACCAGGAAGAAGTCTTGCCAACGGACATTACACTTGTTTACGATGTTCCAGACACAGTACTGAATATTCTCTGGACTTCCTGTTTCGATTGCCATAGCAATAAGACGAATTATCCCTGGTACAGCCGCATTCAACCGACAAGATTGTTAATGGATTATCATGTCAAACAAGGAAAGGCAGATCTGAATTTCAGTGAATTTGGATCTTATTCCCGTAGAAGGCAAAAAAACAAACTAAAATCTATGGTCAGCCAGATTAAAGACAATGCAATGCCTTTACCGTCTTATACCTTGACGCACCGGGAAACTACATTGACGGAAGGTAATAAAATAATATTGATAGAGTACCTCGATTCATTAAGGACACATTTATAGCGCTTAAATTCACAGATCATTTCTAACTGGAATAAGTTGATATATGCTTTAAGATACGACAACATCCTCATCCCGTGCACAATGCACGATAAAAGCACAGAATTAAGGTACGAATATTCGTTTTGGGCGGCAGGAAATTAAGGATGTCAAAAGCTGAACAACCAATATCAATCAGGTTTGAAGGCTCTGAAGAGCTCCAAAACCCTTGTCATTCGGAAAATTCGTCTATTCCGAAGGCAATGTCCGGTGATCCGGACATATTTTTTCAAACCTTCTAATTGGAATGACCTTTTTTCATCCGAATAAAAGTCCCATTTGCAATTAGGTCGGCAGTTGAAAAGGGGAATTACCCATAGCTAGGTGTACAAGGGTTTTGGGATTTAGGTTCGAGTCCCCTTCTGGGCACAGTAAACGAAAAAAGCAGCGAAAAGGCTGCTTTTTTCATTTACTGTGGTGGGAGCGAGGGGAGCGGGGGAGCGGTTTTTATACTTCGCTCTCACTCTGTTTCCCGCTCTGTTTCTAATTTCTGTCCTTCCCTCCAATAATTTGACATTCCTATGACCATCATGTAGAAACAAGACGGCTGAATGAACAGGTAAAAAGAAACCCGGGTAAGTTCCCGGAGCGTTATATGCTCTGTCTTACGCAGGAAGAAAACCAATCTTTAAGATCGCAAAATGCGACCTTAAAGCGTGGTCAGCATTCCAAATATCCGCCTTATGCTTTTACGGAACATGGAATACTGATGCTCTCCAGCGTATTAAAGAGCGATAGGACCGACAAAGTTAACATGCTCATCATTGATACTTTTGTGAAGCTGAATGAAATGCTGCTGACCCATAAAGACATTTTGTTGAAGCTGGAAGAAATGGAAAAGAAAGTAAGCGGTCAGGATGAGAAAATCGAACTCATTTTTAATTACCTGAAGCAATTTATCAATGAGCAGGAGAAGCCTCGAATTGCAATCGGGTTTAAAACAAAAAAGGAAGCATGATCCGACAAACTTAGGTCTATACATAGTCCCAATTAAAGCCAATCACTCACACTTCAAACTCTCCATTGTAGGATGAACAAATCCATGCCCAGGAACAATTTGATCAGAAAACCGGCAGTCCTCACAATTGCTAACGGGATTGGTGCCATGGATACTCCGGATAAAGCCGGTGAGTTCGAGTTTTTCATCGTGAATCGTGGTGGCTATGGCGGAATAGTGATAAAGTCCATAATCCACTTTGCCATTGATCTTCCCGTCCCATCCTTCATACATATCATCGCTTTCAAAAATCAAAACACCATTTTCAAAAATTTTCGTTTCAATTTGGGTAATTCCGGTTGAATGGAAAAAGAACCGCTCATTGTTCTTCGCACCATATCCGTCCGGAGTGAATATATTCGGAGCAAAGATCGTAACACTATCTGTGTTATAATTTTCTGGAGAGATATACAGTTTCCCCACACAGGTTTCGGGAATTTTGGTTTCTTCCTTGTTGCAGGAGAACAAAATAAACAGGAAAACGATGAGACTGCTTTGAGCGTACAAACGCAGATTAATATTTAATAATTGCATAAGGAGTAAGCGTAAGGTTCATTGTATAGATGTCTTTTTAGTTCAAAGGTTGTCTTCTGATCAGGCTTTACCCGAGATTTTGGCTTTTTCAAGATAGACTGGACCTTTAAAAACAGAAAAAAAAGCTAACTTCGGATTGGTTTAGTGAATGGATGAAAAAATTAAGCATCATACTGGTAATGCTCCTTTATCTGATACCCGCAGTTGGGGTGACAGTAACGCTCCATTATTGTGAAGGCGAAATCACATCATCATCTTTTAACCCGCTTGACTTCGGCCAACCTTGTTCGTGTGGAAGCAAAAAAATGGACAAAGATTGTTGCCAGAATGAGACAACTTCCGTCAGGACCGACGACGATCAGCAAAAAACGCAATTTACTTTCAATAGCCTGGAGAAACTCAGCAAAATACAGGCAAGTACTTTTTTTAAACTCGTTTCCAATTCTCCGTCACCTTTACTCATCCATGTGTTTAATTTTAATGCACATCCCCCGGATGAATTAAAACATCCGCTCTATCTGCGTTATAGCGTATTCCGGATTTGATTTTGTTGTTTAGTACCATTGAGCCGACCCGCCCCGGTGTTTCGGCCTGACCCACTTTTGCAGGCCGACTTAACGTAGTACAGATTCAATTTCAAAAAAGGAAAGAACTAATTTCATGGAACACGCACATCATAACGTAGAAAAACCATCTGACCACAATCATCATCCCGGGCATGGAGAAGGGCATCACGATAAACATGCCGGACACCATGTTTCTGATTTTTGGAAACGTTTTATTGTCTGTTCGCTCCTGACTGCTCCCGTGCTGGTAGTGTCGCCCATGATACAGAAATGGCTGGGATTTGAATTGACTTTTACAGGCGACAATTATGTTTTAGCGGTTCTATCTACTTTCATATTTATTTATGGTGGCTTTCCTTTTTTAAAAGGGCTCTATGATGAAATAAAAGATAAAGCCATTGGAATGATGACCCTGATCGGGGTGGCGATTACCGTTGCCTGGGCATACAGTGCTGCTATTACTTTTGGTCTGCAGGGCATGGACTTTTACTGGGAAATGGCCACGCTGATCGACATTATGCTGATCGGTCATTATTTTGAAATGAAGTCGGTAATGGGTGCTTCCCGATCCCTTGAATTACTGGTAAAAATGATGCCTTCAACGGCGCACCATATGAGCAACGGGCATCTGCACGAAATGCCCGTAAGTGATTTGAAAATTGATGACCTGGTGATGGTAAAACCGGGTGAAAAAGTTCCGGTCGATGGTATCGTAACAGAAGGGGAAAGTTATGTGGACGAAAGTATGCTCACCGGAGAAAGTAAACCGGTAAAAAAGGAAACCGACAGCAAAGTGATCGGGGGGGCAATAAACAAAAATGGTTCGCTCACCATCCGGGTAGTGAGTACGGGAAAAGACAGCTACCTGAACAAGGTCGTAAAGCTGGTAGAAGATGCCCAAAAGATCAAATCAAAAACACAAAATTTTGCCGACCGCGCGGCAAAGGTGTTGACATTTGTTGCTTTGGGTGGTGGCTTAATTACCCTGGCAGTTTGGCTCTTTCTTGGTTTTCCCTTTGTTTTTGCATTGGAAAGAATGGTTACGGTAATGGTCATTTCCTGTCCGCATGCCCTGGGTTTGGCCGTGCCTCTGGTTGTAGCGATCTCAACATCCATAGCCGCACAAAAAGGCTTGCTCATTCGCAACCGGACCGCTTTTGAAAATGCCCGGCTCATCACCACTATTATCTTCGATAAAACCGGAACGCTTACCAAAGGCTCCCATGAACTGCACGAAGTAAAACTGTTAAACGAAAGCATAGACGAAAATGAATTGCTAAGATTGGCATCGGGCCTTGAACAACATTCGGAACATTATATTGCAGCCGGACTGTTAAAAAAAGTCAGGGAACTGAAGTTGCAAATTCCCAAAGCTACGAACTTCAATTACCTGCCCGGACAAGGTTTAGAGGGCCTTGTTGATGGAAAAGAGCTTAAAGTTGTGGGGCCAAACTACCTGAAGGAACAAAACATCAGCGGAATAGAATATTCAGATGACTTTTCAGGAACAGTTGTTTATGTTTTGCTTGAAAAGGAGGTGATAGGAACGATCAGCTTTTCAGACCAGATCAGGGAAAGTGCTTTCGAAGCCATTCATACCCTCAAAAATGCCGGAATTAAAAACCTGCTCCTTACTGGCGACAATGAAAGGGTAGCGAAAAAGGTGAGTGATGAATTGGCGATGGATGGCTATCTCGCCAACGTTTTGCCTCATGATAAATTAAAAAAAGTAGAGGAACTGCAGAAAAAAGGCGAGTTTGTTGCCATGACCGGCGATGGTGTAAATGATGCCCCGGCACTGGCCCAGGCCGATGTTGGAATTGCCGTTGGATCCGGGACAGACGTGGCGGCCGAAACAGCAGATATTATTTTGGTTAATTCTGACCCAAAAGATATCGCCAACCTCATCCTTTTTGGCAAAGCCACCTATGCCAAAATGATCCAAAATCTGTGGTGGGCTGCCGGGTATAATATTCTGGCCATTCCTTTGGCTGCCGGGGTTTTATATCAGTGGGATATTATGCTAAGCCCTGCTATCGGGGCGGTATTAATGAGTTTAAGTACTATTGTGGTGGCGATCAATGCGCAACTGCTAAAAAGGAATCTGGCATGATAGAAAAGATCGTTTCATGGTCAACACACAACCGCTTCTTTGTTTGGGTCGGCATTTTAATGATCGTAGTTGGCGGCGTTTGGTCGGTAATGACCACCCCTGTTGATGCCATTCCTGACCTCTCAGAAAATCAGGTGATCGTTTATACGGAATGGATGGGACGTAATCCGCAGATCATGGAAGACCAGATCACCTACCCGCTGGTATCCAACTTACAGGGGATACCGAATGTAAAAGCGATCCGGGCGGCCTCCATGTTCGGCATGAGTTTCATTTTTGTGATCTTTAACGACGATGCCGAAATTTATTGGGCAAGAACCCGGGTATTAGAGCGCCTGAATTTCGCCCAACAAGCGATGCCGCAGGGGGTAACTCCTTCACTCGGCCCGGATGGAACGGGAGTGGGACATGTCTTTTGGTATACCCTTCAGGGCGATGGGTATGATCTGGGAGAATTACGCGCTGTGCAGGACTGGTATGTAAAATTCGCCCTGCAGAATGTAGAAGGAGTGAGTGAGGTCGCCTCTTTTGGTGGTTTTCAAAAACGCTATCAGGTCGACATCAATCCCGAAAAACTAATCTACTACAACATATCCGCCATGGATGTGGCCAAGGCCATACGCGATAATAACCGCGATGTTGGCGGAAGCATCTATGAAATGAACCGGATGGGGTACATGATCCGCGGCTTGGGGTATATCAAAGACATTCGGGACATCGAAGAGATTTCCGTGGCTTCCAATAAATCCATTCCGGTCAGGCTGAAAGATATTGCCGATGTACAATTGAGCAGCGATATCCGGCTGGGTATCGTGGATGAAAATGGCGAAGGGGAGGTTGTGGGCGGCGTTGTTGTAGCACGTTACGGAGAAAACCCCAAGGAAGTGATTGACCGCGTTAAGGCAAAACTTGGCGATGTGGAGCTTGGCTTACCACCCGGAGTAAAAATTAAAGTAGCCTATGACCGCAGCGACCTGATCGAAGCAGCCATCGCTACCCTGAAAGAGGCACTTTGGGAGGAGATCGCCGTGGTCTCTCTGGTCGTATTCCTTTTTATGTTCCATGTTCGAAGTGCCATGGTGGCCATCATTGCCATTCCCCTTTCGGTTTTGATCGGATTTATCCTCATTAAAACATTTGGTATTTCTTTAAATATCATGTCATTAGGAGGTGTGGCATTAGCGATAGGCGATCTGGTGGATGCCGGCATTGTCATGACGGAAAATGCCTATAAAGGATTAGTGAAGGCTACGGTAAAAACAGACGATTGATGGAAAAGCAGAGAATTGGCAATACCAAAGAACTGAGCGAAGAAGAAAGGATCGCGATCATCGAACGTTCGTCGCGAACTGTCGGGAGGGCAGTATTTTTTTCCATCCTCGTTACCCTTATTTCCTTTGCCCCAATTTTGTTTCTGGAAGGCCAGGAACATAAACTTTTTTCTCCCCTGGTATTGACAAAAACCTTTACCATGATCG
Organism: Bacteroidota bacterium; assembly: GCA_003531115.1. Classification (GTDB taxonomy): domain Bacteria; phylum Bacteroidota; class Bacteroidia; order UBA8524; family UBA8524; genus UBA8524. The sequence goes on from DQHT01000035.1 coordinate 16,397, forward strand.
GCTCGGCCATTGTTGCCCTGTTTGTGATGCCCATGTTGTTGCGCTCTTTTATGAAGGGCAAACTCATTCCCGAAAGCAGAAATCCGGTCGCTAATTTTTTTATTAAACTTTACACTCCCGTTCTCCGTCTTTGCCAGCGATGGAAAAAAACGGTCATTGCCATCGCCGCACTCATTGTACTTGGTAGTATACCCTTTGTATTGCGGCTCGGGTCTGAGTTTATGCCGCCACTGGATGNNAGGACAAACTCATCATGTCGGTTCCGGAGGTGAAAAATGTGCTCGGAAAAGCTGGAAGGGCGTCCACAGCTACAGACAATGCACCGATGAGCATGATCGAGAGCATCATTCTGTTAAAACCTAAATCAGAATGGAGGGAAGGAATGACCACTGAAAAACTTATCAATGAACTGAATGAAAAGGTTCAGATACCGGGCGTTACCAGCGGTTGGACCCAGCCGATCATCAACNNTCATCAACCGGATCAATATGCTTTCAACCGGGGTTCGAACCGATATAGGAATTAAAATTTTTGGCCAGGAACTGGATACCATTTATACGATCGCGCGTCAAATTGAAAAGTCATTGGAAGGAATAGAAGGCCTGACTGATCTGTACGTGGAGCAATTAACAGGCGGAAAATACCTTGATATCACCATTGACCGGGAAGAAATAGCGCGTTACGACCTTTCGGTGGAAGAGGTGAATATGATCATTGAAATGGCTCTGGGAGGAATGCCTTTGACCCAAACGGTTGAAGGCCGACAACGATTTACTGTTGCCATGCGCCTGGCACAGGATTTCAGGAGAGATATTTCGGAAATTAAAAGAACACCCATTCAAACCAAAAATTACGGGGTGATTCCACTTTCTGCCGTAGCAGCGCTCAGCATATCGGAAGGTCCCCCGATGATAAATTCTGAAAACGCCATGTTGCGCGGAACGGTGCTATTCAATGTGCGCGGCCGGGATATGGGATCTGTGGTCAGTGAAGCAAAAAAGAAGATCGAAGAAGAATTTACCAAACTCCCCAAGGGCTACTACATTAACTGGAGTGGACAGTATGAAAGCAAAGTGCGGGCAGAAAATAAGTTGAAGGTCATCATTCCTATTACCCTTTTGATCATTGCTTTTGTACTTTATTTCACCTTCCATTCTGTAAAGGACATGTTGATCGTGTTATCGAGTGTCCCTTTGGCACTTATCGGAGGGGTGTATTCCATGTATTTTTTTGACGTAAATTTTTCGGTGGCGGTGGCTGTTGGATTTATCGCATTATTTGGAATAGCCGTGGAAACCGGGGTGCTGATGCTCGTTTATTTAAAAGAAGCCATCAAAAATGCGGTTGAAGAAAAGAAAAGTGCTGCCCTTACCCGGGAGGAAATTCAGGCCGCTGTGTTTTCCGGTGCTGTACTTCGTGTACGCCCAAAATTGATGACAGTTATGGTCGATATGATCGGATTGCTGCCGATATTATTGGCTACCGGAGTGGGAAGCGATGTCATGAAACCCATTACCATCCCATTTGTATTTGGAATGCTTTCTTCCCTCTTATTTGTTTTGATCGTGCTTCCAGTTGTTTATCAGCTGGTTAAAGAGCATGAATTAAAAAAAATCGGAAAAGTCATTTATCTGGATCATACAGAGAAATTAAAAGATCAGGGACATGAAAAAAATTAGTTTTAGTGCACTGCTGCTTTTTTTCGCGCTTGGTAGTCAGGGTCAAATGCCCGACTCCATGTTTTTATCATTGGACACACTCCTTGTAAGGGTGGAAACCAATTATCCATCTATCCTGCAATACACCTATACCATTCGATCAATAGAGGAAAAAACAGCCGGTGCAAAAGCCTGGATGCCCCCGACTTTTTCTACGGGACTGATGCGTTTTCCATATAACACTTCCCTGATCAATGAAAAGAACAACCCCATGAATCAGGCGGGAATCTCTTTTTCACTGGAACAAATGATCCCCAATCCGGGCAAGCTGAATGCAAAAAGAGATTATTACGGTTCTTTACTCAGCCTTGAAAATAACAAAAGGGAATGGACAAAAAACGAATTGCGGCGCGAAGCCAGGATCATGTATTACAACCGGTACATAGCTGAAAAACAACACGCAATCTTAAAAGAAAGTGAAGCGCTCCTCCAACTTTTAATCACGATCGCTGAAGAGAAATTCGTTAACAATCAAACCCAACTTCAGACCATATATAAGGCGAAAGCGCGCCTCTCGGAACTCAATAACATGCTACTGATGGTAAACAGCAGGATTGCAGAAAGCACTATTGAACTCAATATGCTTCTTGTAAGAGGACTAAATACCGAATTCAGTATTGACACCCTGATCACCTTAAAGGAGTATTCCCTGGATCTTTCCGGATTGGACAGCATTCCCCTTCGTAGTGATCTTAGCCTGATTTCGAATTATATCAGTTCCATGAAGCTGGAGCAAACCTTAATGAATGCCGAGTCCAAACCCGATTTTGGGGTCAGGGTAGAACATATGTACATGTTCGGCATGCCCGATCAGTGGTCGGCAATGGGAATGATCACCATACCCATAGTGCCTTGGGCATCGAAAATGTATAAGACAGAATCCGACGCGATGGGCTTTCAGATCCTGGCCATGGAACAGGAGAAAGTGGCTATGGAATGGATGGCCAAACGAAAGGTGGCTGAGAAGTATAGGATGTTGAATTATGAAACCCTGCAATACAAAAACTACCTGAGCGATATCCTGCCCGCTTATGAAAACAACCTCGAGGCAAATCTGCTTGCCTACCGCCAAAATACGGGAGATTTTTTCGTGCTGCTCGATGCCTGGGAAATGCTGTTGATGAAAAAACTGGAGGCTTATGACAAGCTGTTTACAGCCTTAAAACTGGAGGCCGAATATGAATACGAGATGGAGATCAGATAATCGCCTGCTGATCGGGCTATGTGTTCTTGTTTTTCTCGCTTCGTCGTGCAAAGACAGGATGGAGGATCCTGTATTGACGGAAGAGCCGGTTGATATAGAGGTTCAGTCTGCCTCGCCAAACCAACTGGTTCTATCGCGGCAGGCCACTGTTAAACTCGGCTCCGGAAACGGAAATTCCGAAATTAAAGCTCAGGGGTATATTATAACTGACCCGAACAGAAACCACGCGGTAGCCGCCCGGGTTTCCGGGAGGATAGAAAAGTTGTACAGTAAATTTAGTGGCCAAAAAGTGAAAAAAGGCGACAAAATTATGGACCTCTATAGTCCCGAACTTCTCACTTTTCAGGAGGAGCACCTTTTTCTCATTCGTTCCAATAGCGACAAGACGCTCATAGAAAATTCCGGAAAAAAGTTAAGGCTGTTGGGCATGCATGACGGGCAAATTGATCAACTCGAAAAAAAGGGTACAGTGGCCCAAACCATAAGCATTTATAGTCCCGAAGAGGGCTTTGTATTTTTTGATGTTCAATCGGGGATGGCACAAATTCGTGAAGGCAGCTACATAAATACCGGCCAGGTGCTTTTTAATGTAAACGACCTGAAGGAAGTATGGGCATTGGTTTCTGTTTCTGAGCGTTTTTTAGATCAACTGACAACTGGCCAATCCGCTCTTATTGCTGCTGAAGATAATCCCACAAAAAAGGTAAGCGGAAAGGTAATCCTGATCGAACCTGCCTTTGAAGATGCAGATCAACGCTTCGTGCGCGTGAGAATTACACTTTCAAATCCCGGTCATTCATTGAAGGTGAATACACTGATCTCAGCACAGCTGGCGATGTCTGGAAAAAGTCAATTCATGGTTCCTTCATCGGCAGTTTACAGAACGGGTCGCCAGGCTTTTGTTTGGGTGAAGGCCGATACAACTGACCTGGGAACGGGTATTTTTGAATTGAGAAAGTTGATAGCCGGTCCTGTCCAAAACGGATACATCCCTATCACCGGCGGACTGCAGGGAGATGAGGAGATCGCCAAAGAGGCAGGATTAATGAGCGACAGTGAAACCTTTTTAAACAGCTACGATCATGAAACCAATTAGCCTTTTTATATGGATCATGTTCGTTTTTGGTGTTGCCGGCTGTAAGGACAGGCAAAAAAACAATCAGGGGAATAATAACAGTTATTATACCTGTCCCATGCACACGAACGTGAGAAGCGACAAACCCGGATCTTGTCCGGTTTGCAATATGGCGTTAATTGAGGTGAAAGAAGAGCGTACTCAGCCTACGAATGAGGAAGGAAATGTCGTTTCCCTGGATGCGCATAAACAGAAAGTGGCTGGCATTAAAACAGACACGGTCAGAACCGGAGATCTTTTAAGCAGCTCCTCCCTGGTTGGAACCGTTGTTGTTGATGAGGAACAGGTGAAAAGCATCAGCTCGCGTGCCCCCGGGCGGGTAGATAAATTATATGTGAAAGCTACCGGCACCTATTTGAAAATGGGAAGCCCGCTCTACAGCATTTACAGCGAACAACTTCAAAGTGATCAAAAAGAGTATCTCAGCGTGTTGGAAAAATCAGAGGAAACTTCCCCTCCATCCGAATTAATTAATTCCATGCTGGCCGCTGCGAGGAACAAACTGCTTTTATGGGGCATGACAGAAAAACAGATCAGGGAGATCGAAACGAGTGGGAGTGTTGGTCCGCTTGTGACATTTTATTCACCCATTTCCGGGTATGTCACTGAACTCAGCGTGAGTGAGGGCATGTATGTGATGGAGGGGAGTCCATTGCTGAAAATCGTCGCTCTGGATCAGGTATGGATAGAAACACAGATCTACGCCAATGAAATTTCCGTTCAGGACAAAAACAAAACCTTTCTAGTAATTGCAGGGGATAGATCTAAAAACCGGTATACAGGTACCCTGGTTTATAATAACCCGATCATCGAGGAGGGCAAAAGGATATACAAGATAAAAATCAGGGTGAAGAATACGGATGGCGGTCTGATCCCGGGAACTTTGGTTTCAGTCATTCCGATGGATACAACCTCTCAGGTCATTACCGTTCCAAAAACAGCAGTTTTATTGGAGAACATGAAAACGGTTTGGGTAAAAACCGGGGAACATACTTTTGAGCAACGCATGGTTAAAACAGGCGCCGAAAATGCGCATCGGATCGAGGTGGTCTCTGGTTTAAAAGCAGGAGAAATTATAGTAACCGAAGGGGCTTATCTGATCAGCAGTGCGTTTATATTAAAAAACGGGACAGAGCAAAGGCACCAGCATTAGCAGGAGCGGGCCTGTTGCCGGAGCGGGGGAGCGGGGGAGCGGGGGAGCGGAGAAACTGTATATTTTCTCTTTCTCTTTTTGTTTCTCTTTCTAACGCTCTCTTTCTGTTTCTCGCTCATCTGTAATTTTTGTTAGAATGGTTAACTTGCAGAAACAAGGATTCAATACACAGCATGAAGAAGAAAGACTTAGAAATAGCCCTCCAGGAAGCGGTGAATTTGCCGTATTTTAAGTTTACCAAGATTGGAGATAGTATGGGGTTCAAGAAGAAGCAAAGTTGGGGCTCAGTTTACCTTTCTATAAATGCCAGTTATTTTTCTCCAGTGTCTATTAAACTTCGGCCAGGCATTACAGCATTATTTACTGTGGATAGAATTGAATCCTTTATTGATTTTTACTTTAAACCTTATGGTTATGAGAGTAATCGCCTGACTTTTACTGTTTATATTAATGGAATGTTCGATGAGAATTTTTTTGACATTAGGAATGAAAATGAATTGCAGTATGCTGTCAATAGAGTGAATAATTTTATTATTAATTCCGTGCTGCCAGGTATTGAGAAGTTTGACTCAGTCGCTCAAATATATACCTACGCTGAAGCGTTTTCGATGAGTGATTTAACCAATTTTTACGGGAGTATTAATATTAAGAGACTTGTTGTAAGGGCGATGGTAAAAGACCCATTTATTGATGAATGTATTGAAAGGACAAAAAATCTTTTAATACACAATGCTAGTGAATATAACGATACGTTAGGTGCTAAGTTTTTGGCAAATTATGATGCCTTTGTAATCGGCTTAAAGGAACTTTGGGATACTACAACAGAAGACATAGAAGGCCTCGTATATAAAAGAGGCGATTATGGAGATGCAGTTTAGGCAGGATGTGAATTGAAAATCAGGCCGGTAATGACGCGTAGATGCGAGGGAGTCAGCGGTTCGCATGACGATGGACAAAATTATTCTGTCAAAATGCTTTGTTCTATTTTTGAATAATGACCGAAAAGAATTCCAATAAATATTCTGTCTCCGGGGACGAGAAAGAAGTGCTTCCAAATAAAATGGGTCTTACAGACCTGAAAGATATTGGACGTGAAGAATTCAAAGGCTTTATACTTGCTCAGGAACACTTCATCGACCAGTTAGAAGATAATACTCAGTTTAACCTAAAATACCTGTACGACATCCATAAAAGGGCATTAGGGCATCTCTACTCATTTGCAGGGAAGCTCAGAACAGTCAATATGTCTAAAGGCGGATTCATCTTTCCTTCTGCGCTCTTCTTACCGGCGGCTATGGATGATTTTGAAAAGGAAATGCTCCCTCCGTTTTCAGCTAAGTATATAGATGAGAAACAATTTGCAAAAGACCTTTCAGCCATGCATGCAGAGCTGGTTTATATACACCCGTTCAGAGAAGGTAATGGAAGGACCATTCGTCTTTTTACAAACCTTATTGCCCTAAAACATTATGGGGTTGAGATTGATTTCCCTTGGATAATGGAAAATAAAGGGGAAGAGTATATCAAAGCCGTACAGCAGGCTACCTCAAAAGAATATAGCTTAATGGAGGGACTGATTTCCCGGGCATTTAGGCTTTAACAGAGGTACGGCGAGCATGAACCTCCTTGACCATTTCTTCAATTTCCTGGTCAGTAAAGTAAATACCCTCAAAGGCAAAAGAACTTCTCAAAGAGGAGACTGCTTGTTCTTTTATCTGCTCCTTATTCAAAGAAATCGACTTGTTTATCTCTTTGGGTTTCATACTGTAAATTTAGCAAAAATCATGCGGATATCCATAGGAAGGCGAAACAGATAATTTGATGTTCCGTCTTAAGCAGGAAGAAAATCAATCTTTAAGATCGCATTATGCGATCTTAAAGCGGGGGCAGCATTCCAAATATCCGCCTTATGCTTTTAAATCAATTCACTCATCCGTATTTTTTGTTAGAATGGTTAACTTGCAGAAACAAGGATTCAATCAAGCATGAAGAAGAAGGACTTAGAAATAGCGCTCAGGGAAGGAGTTATTTTACGGGAATTTAAATTCACCAAAGTTCGGGATAGTATGGGGTTTAAAGGGAAGAAGAGTTATGGATCAGTTTATTTGACTATAAACGCGAGTTATTATTCTCCAGTTTCTATTAGTCTTAGATCTAGTGTTACGGCATTATTTACTGTTGATAAAATTGAATCGATGATAGATTTATACTATAAACCTTACGGCTATGAAAGTAACCGCTTGACGTTGATTGTTGGTGTAAATGAAATGTTTGAAGGGAATTCTTTTGATATCAGGAATAACTATGATTTACAGTTCGCAATTGATAATCTGAATTCTTTCTTGGCGAATAAGGTTCTTCCAAGAATTGAGAAGTTTAATCCAATTGCGAAAATTTATTCCTATGCTGAGGATGGATCACTTCTGGATATCAGCCGGTTTTATGGGGGTATAATAATTAAGAGGCTGGTTGTAAGAGCAATGGTGAAGGATCCGTTTCTTGATGAATGCATCGAAAACACTAAAAAGCTCTTATTAAGCAGAGTTGTCGAATATAGTGAGCGCGAGTCGGCCATGTTTTTGGCAAATTATGATGCCTTTGTAATCGGCTTAAAGGAACTTTGGGATACTACAACAGAAGACTTAGAAGGCCTCGTATATAAAAGAGGCGATTATGGTGATGCAGTTTAGGCAGGTTTTGAACCAAACCAGTCCACCATTCATCCAGTCAAAAATTTGTATTCCCGGCACGATTCGAACGTGCATAATCTGGTTCGTAGCCAGACAGTTTATCCATTAGCCTACGGGAATAGTTGGGTGTTAGCGGGAATTGAACCCTGTTCTCCGCATTCACAGTGCGGCACATTAACCGAATATGCTACTAACACAGTTTTCCCCAGTGGATTCGAACCACGACGAACTCCTTCAAAGGGAGCCGGCCTACCGTTAGCCGAGGGGAAAATATAGTCGGGGTAGCAGGATTTGAACCTGCGAACACCTGCTTCCAAGGCAGGCCCGTGTAGCCATCTGCGGAACACCCCGAAAATAAAAAAAGCCCCAATCTTGCGAAAGGGGCTTTTCCTGATATGTATACGTTTATCGTTTACACATAACATTCCCTTTCCTTCGCTTGTGGGCGTGGCTGTTGGGGAAGTACATGTAAAACAGTTGTTTTCATTGAGGCAAATATACAAATAGATTTAAAAAAATCAATCACCGGCATTTATTGTTCAGGGGAATTTTTTCAGGACGCGGCATCTTAATCCCTAATTCATCTGCGCATGGTTCGGTTTTACAACTGGTATAATCGATTTTGATGCAAATACCAGCGCCTGCAAAACAATCAATATCACGATTATCACCGCAAACACGAACTGGGAGGAGGTTTTACCTCTTTGATACAAGGTTTCGGCATGTGCCATAATCTGTTTTGACTCTTCCAACTGGATTACTGATAATGCTTCCAAAATAGCTATGGCTTCGTTTGATGCGCTTAATTTTGTTTGATTCGAAGCGAATGGTGAGGCTTCAAACTCATCCAACGTGATGAGCAGCTCATCGGCTTTCCTCTTTTCAGCCTCCGTGAATTTTGTTTCCTGGTAGGAATCACTCAGATTCCGGATCTTCAATAGCAGCGCATGGACCTGGAGGCCTTTGGTTGTTTCATCAGAATCGACACGCAGCGTCTCCTTTACCTGATAAAATAAACTGGTCATTTTTAGAATATAAACTTCAGCCACCAAACGGTCCTCATACAAAGTGCCTATCGCCGTTTTTACGTTTTCCGTATGGTTTCTGTCTATAAAGTGACTGGCCAATACCAATAAACAGAGAGAAAGGAGTGCAGCTGAGGCCATCAGTTTATTTTTAACGCTGTAAGTCCATTTCATAGATCCGTTGATTTTATAGTGTAATCAACCAACTTACTGCAAAATGCGGACCTGCCGGTTTTAACAGCTCTGATAAAAACCATTTCCCTGTTTTCCGTACTTTTATCGCATGATTCAATCGATTATTACCAGCCTGCTTACCATGTTTGTGCTTTGGCTTTTGGTAAAAAAGTATCCTGAACGTATACAAATGGATCAGGTTCATTTGGATCAAAAGGTACTGGCAAAAAAGTTCAGGGTATTATATTTTCTTTATGCTTCGGGTTTTTTGATTGCAGCCGGATTAGGTGCTGTTTTTATGGAGGCTGTGGCCGATTGGCTGTTAGGTATTAGAACTAAAAAAGAAGAGCCTGTTCAGTTTGCCATTTTTATAAGTCCTATTGCCTTTTATTTTGGCGGGGGATTCCTGGCATTGGGAATTTTCTCCAGATTCATATTAACGCTTATCCGGAAGTTAAAAGATGAAGAGCATTACGCCCAATTCATCACCTATTTGCAACGCAAACAAAACATGAATGTGGAGCGACTCAATGTCCACCTCGGAATTGCTTTTATCATCCTTGGTGCCGGCATTTATCTACTTGCCTTAAACACCTATACCCTTTTTGGAAAAGAAAACGTCAAATACAGCAGCTTTTGGGACCTGGGCTCAAAATCATATTCCTACGAAGAGATTGAAAAAATCATTTGTTATGATGCCTTCGAGGCACCCAACGGAAATACCGTATACCGGGAACATTATGTTATAAAATTCCGCGATGGTCAAAGCTGGAACTCAAGAAATCAAGGTTATGATGAAGATGATAAAAATGATGAGGTTTTTTATTGGCTGGAAGAAACCTTACCCCTTGAACTCGAATTTCAGGATATGAATCCCGAATAAATTTACTCAATCACTTTACCGAAACGCCCTGAAATTCTCCATAGTCGGATCGCGTTTATAAGGAATGCGGAAACATAATCCTGCATACCCAGAAAGAGAATAAGATTGCCGTTGAAAAAGCACCAGAAGATTATTGGTCCCGATAAAAAAGGGACCACTTTGAACTAGGAATCCTGCATTCAGGTTTCCACTTTGGGGCACAAACCGCAGGGGGATTCCAAAGGTGAAAAAGCGGCTTTCCCTCCTGATCAAACAACTCAATGAACTGGGCAGGTAAAGGTTTTCTATCTTTTCCCGGTTCCTCAGGTTTTGTTGATAAAAAAAGTGCACGAACCAGAATTGAGAAAGGCGGTAGTCGAAGAAAAAATTAAGGGTACCAGGCAACTTGAATGTAATGGAATTCGAAGAAGAAAGTACCGTTGAGGCATCAGTCCAGTCTTTGAGCTTATGGGTATCAGAAGGAACAGCCATAGCCTCAAACTCCCCGCTATATTGGTACTCGTTGTCACTAACACCCGGACCATTAAAGGCCATATGTCCGAGATCGGATACAGAAATACCAATGCGGTAATCATACAATATCTCAGCGCGTTGCCGGAAGTTTTTATTTTTTCCTCTTCGGTTATGGATGCGGTAGGGATGCTGCTTGTGGTAAGGACGATGTTCATAGATAAAACCCAGGTCAAAACTCCATCCTTTGCCCGGGGAACCATCCGGCGCGATCAACCCTGAAGCACCGGGATTCAGAACATTTATATCTGTAGTAACCAGCCGGTATTGCGCCGAGACCCGGGTGCCCGACGGGTTGGGTGTATTCGTGAAATCCCTTAGTTCCATCAAATATGCAAAACGAGCCAGGGTTCGTTTAATACTGAATCCCGCTGAAACAAATGATTCTTTGCGTTTCCATAAACGTGCTGAGCCTCCGATCGCATATTCCCGGTAGCCCATCATTCTCATTTTGATACCCATATCGATCCCTTCAACCTGCTGTGGAACCTGCTTTTCCATCAGAAGAGGAAGCATATCGGAACCCAGGTCCTGAAGGTTACCTATTGCCCGGTCGCGGGCATAAAAAAACAGGGAATATTCCGGATGAAGGTTAATCCTTATGGATGGCAATAGCACATTGGCGTTGATAAAAACGGCAGATTCCAGCATTCCTCTTTCTCCAGTGGAATAAAGTGGTTTAGTAAAAGTGGCAGCATGTTGCCGCCTTGGTTTACCGGCCATCATTTGCCAGGGCGAATAGTCGAGATCAAGACGCAGAATATTGCTTTCCATACTGCTGCCAAAACCGATAAGATTAAAGCTAATCCATTCTTTGGCACTGCTGCCTTCTGCAGGGTTATTGAGGGATGAATAAACCCCGCCGTTATTACTAAGTCCGAAATAAGAAAGATTCTGTCCGTATAAAGGTCCGAATACGAAAAGAACAGGGAACAAAAGCTCTTTCATAGGCTTCTTGTTGATAATGTATTAGATGCCCTAAATCATGCAAAAGGTTGTCTGGAACGTAAAAAATAGTAGGAACCGGTACTCATAACGGGATATAAAAATATAATTAAATCACGCCGTACTTCCAAATATGTAAATACCTTTGCATGTTCTTTAAAAGAGTGTAAAAACGGATGAATATGAAGCGATTATTTTCCATTAACATACTGGCAATGAGTCTGTTATTCCCCTCAATTTCCACGGCCCAGGTGCCTGTGGATGTCAGTCACCGCTATGATCTGTTCCAGTCACTGGCGTCGAATGCGAATCATATCTATACCTTTAATCAGGTACCGAAAACTTTTGATAAGGCGGAGATCATTGTTTATGATCCGGAAGGCAAACAACTCAACCGTTTTGAATTTCAGGCCAAAAGAGGAGTGACCTTTCTTGGCGCCAACACAATGGGCGAAAACACTGTATTCAAAATAGAAGGAGCGCAAGGGTATGAGGTTCTGGTGGTGAATAAAGCCGGACAAGAAACCGGACGAAGAATCTTCGATCTGGAAGATAAGATCCGCAGTTTTGATATTGTAACAAACGAACTTGGGCTTACCGCCATCTACGAAGTAAAAAGAAAAAAAGTAGGGGTGGGTATTGTAGTCCTGCATCTTGATACCAAACTGGATTCGCTATGGAGCTATGAAAATTTCCGCGAGGATGGTAAATATTTTTATTACGGAGCGGATGTAAACAAGGATGGAAGTATGGTTATGCTGCTGAAAAAAGGCAATACCAACGCCTACAGCCTTTGCCTCATCGACCCTTCTGGTAAGGAAAAGGCCCTTGTTGATATTGATATAAAAGGACTGAGCAAATACAGCCCCTACCTGTTTCAATACCACTCCGATACGGAAGTATTGCTGGTTTCCGATTATGGAAGCACCTCTGAAGAAACCTTCAAGGGCTACCCGCTCGGTATGCATATATTAAAATTAAATGCCAGCGATGGAAGCGAGATCAGCTCCTCTACCTTAAGCTTCAATGAAGTTCAACAGGCTGTGGGCGACAAACACGGTGAAAACAATGACATTCCCGTTCATCAGGTTGGTCCTGCTCTCCGTGTCCTGGATGTTCAAACGATCAACGGAAAAGCCACCCTTGTATGTGAGAGTTATACCATCAGCGAACGCCAGCAAAGTGTTCCTTCTTCAACAGAAGGCATGGCCCCGACGATCACCTATTTTAAACAGGTGCGTTTGATGGACTTTTATCTGATAAATATCGAAGCCCCCCTAACCGCTATTCACCGTATTTGGAAACCAAGCCGGGTGATCGAACTGGAGGCCGGTACGTTTGGAAGCAGCGATGTGCTGTGTTCGATGCTTAAAAGTAATCGTTTGTTCAGCTACCAGGGAATGGCCGGAGATAAACTGGTGGTGCGGGGTTACGGACAAATGTTCCATTATTTCAATACCATCCCGATCGATCATACCAGTGAACCACTCAAAAACAGGGTGTTTTTTGGACCGAAGCTGAACTGTCAGCCTTCACAAATGCCTCCGCAAATGTCGTATACCAAGGGATTTGGCTCCAGTTCGCTTTCCGGTAATCTAACCCGGGAAGGCCTGTTAAAAGCGGGAGATTCTTACCTGTTATTTAACTACAATACCACCACCAATCAATTGAATTTCAGCAAACTTAAGCTTAACTGATCCGAATCATGAAAACGATATATTTAACATTGACCCTTGCCCTTGCCTGCTCTCAGGCCTTCGCACAGGGAATGAAAAAACTGGATTATATCAACCCGGCTCAGGTTACGGGCGTATACAATCTCGGCATGCATTCAGCCGTATTGTCGAATGAAGGAAACAGGGGTATGGATAAAAAAGACATCTATACCCTCCACTTTATGGATGAAACCATTCCGGTTCAGGAATTCGCCGTTAATCAAAGAAGCACCTTGTTCGCCGTGGAAAGTTCCAAGGAAAACAGCGTATTCATCTTTAACGGTCAAAAAGAACTCAGCCTGGTTTATGTGCGTCCGAATGGTAATCCATCGATCAGTCTTATTGAATCACCCGCGAATTACCAGTTTCATAGCTTGTATGAATCGGGTATGAACCATGATGGTTCACTCACTCTTTTCAGGGGCTATACCAAACTGGGAAAAGACCGTCAGATGCGGGATTCAGTGATCGAAAGCGGCTTGGAATTTATCACGGTAAACAGTGGAGGAAAGGTGATCAATACCCGCTATGAAAAGCGCTCCACCTATACCTCCGACAATGTGGTGAGTATTTTCCCAACCTCGAATGGAATGGCCTATGTGATGGAGTCAAATTCTCCGAAAAAGAAAGAATATGCCCTTAATCTGGTTTTTAGTGACAAGATGGGTAAAGTAACAGGTTCATTCCTGTTGAGTGAGGCGAATACCTTATTCCCTACCGAAGTTATTGCAGATAATGGCCAATACGTGGTCGCCGGGTATTACCTCAAAGGAACGATCTATAGCGCCAAAAAAACCGAAGGACTGTTCATTCAGGTATTAAAGCCTGATGGTGGCCTGATCGCTACCAATACTTACGATTGGGACAATTTAAAGGGTAAATTAAAAGGAAACCAACAGGGAGATTACCTCTTTAATGGGAAAATGAATATCATGGTAGAAAGCATTTCTGCTACGGACAACGGCTACCGCATCATTTGCGAGAGTTATTCCTACGGATCAGGTGTGACCCCTGCCGAATTCCTTATCGGCGACAATTCCAGCAGTTCTTCGGTGGTTTCCGTTTATGATTTTGTGGTATTTGAAACCGGGAAATCGGGTGACGTAACTTCGGTAAACATTTTAAAGACCGAACCCTGCAATATTGATGTTGGTCCGCGATTGGGCAGCAGAGGATCCCTGCAGGTGAGTAATCTTTTAAAACGGTATCAGATATTTCCATACAAAAGCCTCAATGGTAATAAGATCCAGTACGTGCGTTATAAAAAAGGCGAAGGGTTTTATGCCGAAATTGATGTGCTGACCGGCGAGATTACCGATGGCAAACCTGTTCTATTAAAACCGGTGATCGTTGAAGAGGTGGATGAAGACTACGAAGCCCTCAAAGAAAAGAGCAAAACCATAGATAAGCTTGATCGTTTTAGTAAACGTTTGGATAACTTCAGTGAGAAAGTAGATGAAGTAGGAACCAATGCCCAATATGGCCTCGAAAAAATAGACCGCTACTTCAACCCTTACGAACGGATGAATTCGGGCTTATTTATTCTGGAGGATAAGAAGGTGATCACCTACCTGATCAGCCCCGAGTCATTCGCTATCTACTACGAACTTCTCAATTAGTTTTCAGTTTTCAGTGTTCAGTTTTCAGCAAGTGAGTATATCACTGAACACTGAAAACTTACTCCCCCCGGGATTCGCGGATAAAGACCTGTATTCTACGGGAATCTCCTACGGTCCAAACCGTGTCGCCGAGCTTAAAGACCTCACCCGAATCAGGGTTTAGGATATGTTTGTTTTTACGATCGATGCCAACAATGAGGCCACGGATTTTTTCCCTGACTCTTGAGTCGCGTATGCTTTTTCCGAGTAAGGATGAACTGCTCGTCACCACAAAATGATGCAGGCTCATTCCCATTTCTTTAACCTGTGGGGCAGTATTCAGGTGTGCGGCTTCCAGGTGTTGATTAAATGTATTCAGTTGTTCATCCGTTCCGATCACAATAAGTTCGTCACCGGGAAACAGCCTTTCCTCGCGGGTTGGGGTATTGATGACCGTATCCTCCCGCCTTATCTTTCCGATATTAATGCCGAACTTTTCACGAAGAGCCGCTTCTGCCAGGGTCTGGCCAATAAAGGGATAATTGGCGTGCATGGTAAAGCGGGCAAAGTGAGCATCCCAGGGCATCAATTCAGGAATTTTACCTTTATTCACGTTTTCACGCTGGTTCATATTGGTCATAAACTGCTCTTCAATACGGCTGTAAAATCGGCTGATATTGTTTCGAAAATAGATCAGCAGGGTACTGGCAGCAATAACCCCCCAGAATGCTGCCCAGGGAGAATACAGGATACGAAATAAATAGCCGAGAAAAAACAGGGCCAGGGCGATCCGTATAAGTTGCAAGAGGATAAGCGGACCTCTTTGATTTGGTTTGAGCCAGATGTCGGCATACGCTTCCCTATGGATACGCCGAAAGGCCAGGGCCCATAAAAAAGGGGCAAGAAGAATAAGTGACAAGAGGGAGGTGAATAATTTTTTACCCTCCATTGCCGGAAAAAGAACAACGATATACTGGGTACAGATAAAAATAATGGCAAAATTCAATACTGAAAAGAGGGTGGTGTTGATAAAAAAGAAACGGATCAATTTTTTCCAGGAACTTTCATCGGGAACGTTTTGAACCCCCATGCTGTAGCGGCTTAAACGCGTTTTCCAGTTTGCCGGAAGCTTTAGTTCTACCCATTTGTGAACCGGCTCTGAAAACCGGATCATATAGGGCGTTGAAAAAGTTGTGATCACCGACACAGCCACCGCGATGGGGTACAGAAACTCACTGGTTACCCTAAGACTTAATCCCAGTGTAGCAATAATAAAAGAGAACTCACCGATCTGCGACAAGCTCATTCCTGTTTGTATGGATGTTTTTATGGGTTGCCCGGATAGCAGTGCCCCGGTACTTACAAAAAGGGGTTTCCCGATAAGTAGCACCAGGGTAGCAATGAGAATAGGGACGCTGTATTTTACTAACATAGATGGATCAATCAGCATCCCAACTGATACAAAAAAGATAGCGCCAAAAAGATTTTTCAGGGATTTGATCCCACTTTCTATACGTTCGGCTTTGGTCGTTTCTGCCAACAATGAGCCCATTACAAAGGCCCCCAGCGCAGGCGAAAATCCGGCATTGCCTGCCAGCACTACCAGAAAAAAGCACAATGCCAGTGCGATGATAAGCAAGGTCTCTTCGTTCAGCAGCTTGTTAAATGCGCGCAAAATGCTCGGAATAAAAAAGATGCCGAGCAAAAACCATAACACAAGAAAAAAGACCAGCTTAAACATGGAAATGATCATTTCCAACCCTTCAAACTCGCGGCTTACAGAAATGGTCGACAGTACTACCATCATCACAACAGCCACCAGATCTTCAATAATGAGCACGCCGGTAACGATGGTCGCAAACTTCTTTTGTTTGACACCCAGTTCATCAAAAGCCCGAATGATGATGGTGGTAGAGGCAATACTGAGTATCCCTCCCAGAAAAATGGCATCCATACTGCCCCAACCCAGCAGCTTACCGATCAGGTAGCCGGTTGCCATGGTCAGTAAAACGCCAAATAGTGCAGTAATAATTGCAATACCACCTACTTTGATCAGTTTTTTAAAGCTGAATTCCAGACCTAGTCCAAAGAGCAAAAAAACCACACCGATTTCTGCCCAGGTCTGTATACCTTCAATTTCTACAACAGTGGGGAACAGGTTTACATGGGGCCCTACAAGTAAGCCGGCCAAAATATAACCCAAAACAAGCGGCTGTTTTAACCATTTGAACAAGAGTATGGTTACAGCTGCCGCCGCCAGAATTAATGCCAGGTCCTGAATCAGAGAAGAAAGTTGGTCCATCGGGGAAATCAGCTGTATGCCCCGAATATACTACAAATCGACGGTTTTTACCGGACCCGGTGGTCAATAAAAGGGCAGAAAAGCATTATGAAAAACGTTTTCTGAATCTGGACTCATGCTCCTTTTGGAAAGCTGCCAGGTCTGGGGGAACAGGAATTTTCCATCGCTTATGCGTCCATAACCAGGCATCGGGACAGGCTTCAATATCCCGCTGCAGTCGGCTTACATAGGCTTTTGTAATTTCGCCGTAATCCATACTTTTTGGATCTTCACACAACAGTTCTGTCTCGACCCGGTAATGACCGCGTTTTACTTTTTTAATGCGCAGGTAAACCACTGCCATACTGTATTCATGGGCCATAAACTCCCCTCCGAAGGCAAAAGCCGTTTTTTGGGTAAAAAAGGGCAGCCAAAAGGCATTGTCGGGGGCGGGCGACTGATCGCCTAAAGTCAGCACAGCTAATGGGCTCCCTTTTATTTCTTCTTTTAAAATTTCCCTGTAATTTTTAGCATGGATTACCTGCATACCAAAACGTTCCCTTCGGTGGTTTAGCTGTTCATTCAACTTGTCTTTGCTAAGCTTTTTACCTATTCCGAAGGCGCGGTGAGGAAGAAGAAATGCCTGCGCACTGATAAAAAACTCCCAGTTTTCAAGATGGGATGACAGTAAAATAACATGCCTTCCTTTTTTATAGAGCTCGTCAAAAAGGGCCGGGTTCTCAATGATCATCCTTTCACGCAGTGCTTTTTCCCCTATGCTCAGGTTTTTAATTCCTTCGATCAGAAGATCTGCCAAATGCCAATAGGTGTCGACAAACAGTTTCTTTTTTTGTTCCTTATTCCACTGCGGAAAAGCAATACTGATGTTTCGTTCGATCACCTCTTTACGGTAGCCTGCTATATGCCGCAGGATAAAATAGAGTAAACCCGATAGTCCGTAAAGCACCCGGAGTGGCAGGTAAGAAAGGGGGAGTAAGATCAGCCGGTAAAGCATTGGCCCGCAAGATACGGGATTGGCATAAAAAAAGTCCCGACCACATGGGCCGGGACCTGGGATAGGTGATAAGTATACTTATCTTAACAGGGTAATTGTTCCATAATATTCATAGGCTTTACCAGCCAGTGAAGTCACCTTAACAACGTAAACATACACATCTTGTTGTGCTTCCTTACCGCGGTAGGTGCCGTCCCATCCATCCAAAATATCAGATGACGCGTAAAGTTTTTCACCCCAACGATTAAAGATCT
Organism: Bacteroidota bacterium; assembly: GCA_003531115.1. Lineage (GTDB taxonomy): Bacteria > Bacteroidota > Bacteroidia > UBA8524 > UBA8524 > UBA8524. The sequence goes on from DQHT01000035.1 coordinate 34,697, forward strand.
CAATATGAAAGGTCTCAAATCCATCAGCGACCACGAAAAATCGTTCGTTATTTCCTGGTCCGAATTGATTGGGTGAAAAGGCATTCGGGATGAAGACGGTAATATCCGGACCGATATGTACTTCACCGGTATCATAGCCTTCACAGAGATTATCCGCTACCACGCGCAGGCTGATCAGGTAAGTACCTGTATCTATGGCCTGATCAACGGGATATTCAAAATAGGGATGACGAATCGTGCTGAACGATTGATTTCTGTCGCCAAAGGTCCAGTGCCATTCCATCAAAGTGGCCGGAGCTTCAACCGTTGAAAGATCGGTAAACTGAATTCCGGGCAGGGCCACGGTGGTTTTCCAGCGGTTAACGGTAAAATCAGCAACGGGAGTGGGAAGTACTTCTATGCTTACAGCCTGAGCACTTTGCTCACAAGAACCTTCTTCTTCACGACTGATCACGCGCAGGGTTACATTATAGATCCCCGGACCTTCAAATACTTCATCCAGTTCTTTCACTTCATCGCTGCCACTGCGGGTCTTCCCGTTTCCAAAGTTCCAGATATACTGGGCTCCGGGTGTCGCATTGCTTTTTGCCTTCAAACTTACCGGTAGCGGATCGCAACCCCGGATCGGAGTGGCTTCGATTTCTGCACTGGGCAGTGGGAAGATCTCTACCAGCCGGGAAACACTTGCTGCTCCACAAAAACGATCATTTGTCGTTTGAGCAGTCAGCGTAAAGTTCAGGTTGCCCCGATCGATCGGTCCCGGATAGTAGTTGGTTTTTAAAAGGGTGGTACTTTTTAAACCGGATCCCGGAGCTTCAAAATCGCCATCTCCGCTGCTTTGTATCAGCACCGAGCCCGCATTGCTAAGTTGAATTTCCAGGGCATAAGGCTCTCCTTCGCACGATTTTCCGGAAGTAATTAAGGCAATGGTGGGTTCAGCCTGAACTTCGATGCCAAACTGATCTTCAACCGAACATTGACTGATCGGGTCGGTGTAGGTATATAGAAGGATATGGTTTGCGGCCACACCGGCCATTTTCGGATCAAACGTATTGCCCGTTACCCCATTTCCACTCCAGATGCCTCCCTGAAGGTTGGTGTTATTGCTGAGGTTCACCATCCCGGCGTTTTCACACCATCCCGCAAAAGGAGTCAGGATCAGGTCGGGAATTCCTTTGATACGCGTGGTCAGCGTGTCTGATTTGCTACATCCCTGTTCAGTTACGGTATACACAAAACGAACAAGGGTTCCCGCTTTTTTGAATTTTCCTGCTGCACCGACATCGGCAGGCAGGATCGCGTTTGTTCCCTGCATGGGCATATCCAGACTGGTCCAGATGCCGCCGGAAGGACTTGGGTTCGCCGTTTGATCCAAATTGAGCAGCGGGTCGTTCCAACATAGCGGCGCCAGGTTACCGGCATTTACCTGGGGCACTTTTTTTACCCGCACATAGGTCGTATCCATATTGCTGCACTTGGTCGTATTATCCGAGTATCGGANNTGGAATACCAATCCATAGGTAACGCCCTGCGGTAATTGGCTGATATCCAGTTTTTGATGATGGATCTGCGTTTTATCAATGGCCGCGTTTACGAGTGGATTTCCATCCAGAGAATACCATTCCGATACACCCTGGGTAGTTTGTCCCTGATTCGGTTTGTCTTTCAGGGTATTCAGCGCGAGAATACCCGCGTCGCCACAAATTTCCGTACCGGCACTGAGTTCAATAACAGGTAAGGCATTTACTTTGATCGCCACGGCTTTTTCATTTTTACATCCGTTTTGATCAACCACCTGATAAATAACCGGATGGCCGGGATTGGCATTTACACCGGCAAGAGCAGGATAGAAAAATCCGTTTACCACGGTGTTTGGATTCAAATCGCTCCTCCAGCTGCCATTGAACAGGGTAGGGTATTGAACCAGACTTGCCAGAGAAAGAGGGGTGGCATTCAGACAGAGTGCGGCAGGAGTTTGCAGCGTAATTTCGGGTAGAGGATTCATGGTTACATCCATCGAATCATAGGCCACACAGGTTACCCCCTTATAGGTTTGGGTTGCCCGTAATATGAAACCCTGCGACTTGGTGATCGGGAAATGAAAATCCTTACCGGTTGCAACAGGAGTGGGCAAAGGAGCAAAAACAAATCCTTCTTTTTTGAACCATTCGTAACTGTCTCCTCCGCTTGCTGTGAGGTGCAGGGTATCAAACTGACAAATTTCGCGGCTATAACCGGCATAAGGCTGGGGCTTATTAACAAAAAGCTCAAGGGTATCGCTGTACCAACACCCAACAGTGTCGGTCACTTTCACCCAGTACTTGTTGCTGTCGTATATATCGATACCTTTTGTGGTGGCACCTGTTGACCAGAGAAAGCTATGGCTGCTGTCTTTATCGGCTTCTATTGTATAACTTGTTCCATAACAAATTCGCTGATCCGGTCCCAGATTAAATAGGGGTCTTTCAAACCAACCAACCCTGACCGTATCGTAATTCCGGCACCCATTATCATCCAGAACCCTTAACAGGTAAGTTTCGGCTGAGTCGTTATTGACTACCCGCGAATCGTTTGTACTTAACACATCCGAGACACCGGAATCGGTTAACCGTGCCCATTCATATTCATAAGGTGCATTTCCGCCGCTGGTCTGACTGATCAGGTTAATTGGCAAACCGTTGCAAACAAACGTGTCGGCCGGTAAGATCACCTTCACATAATCCGGAATAAAAATGCTGTCCGTTTCCGTATTAAAACACGGCGTATTGGTTCGCATGGTTAGGGTAAGTCGGTGCCATCCCGGTTGCAATTGGGCGGTATCCGCGTTCTCGGTGCCCGACCATACTGCCTTGTTGGTACTGTCACGGATCACATAGGTAAAGGAATAGCCGCTGTAATTTTTCGGGTTTGTATGATAGAAGGCCACCTTGCCGCAGGTGAGCACTTCGGAAAACAATTCTGCCTTGGGTGTTTCCTTCACAAAAATACTGAAGGCCCTGACCGACTGTCCCGGAAACGGATTACAGGAGTTATCCCTGGCCGTTATGGTAAATGTATAGGGCACATTGCTGATATCTGCATCGGTAGGGGTCCAGCATACCTCCCCGCTGGCGTGTTTTACCTGTCCGTTATTGTTGGTAAAAGTGGCTCCTTTTATCCCACGGTTCCAGGTTATTTTTACCGTATCCGCCTGGTCGTCGTCATCCGTGGAGATCGTCAGGCAGACTTGTTGTCCGGCACAGGCTTGCGTGGAAAAGGGCGGCAGAATTTTGGGCACTTTATTATTGGGGCATGGGATCACAATAATCTGCATGTCCCTTCGGGTAATGCCAACCACAGTCATCACCCCGTTCACCAAACGCCACTCCTTGACCTCAATAACGACAATACCGATCTGGTTCAGACAGATAGGTCGAAACCGAATGTCGCCGGTGATCGGATCGAGATGGAATCCGGCAGGCGGACTCAGGTTTATATTCGGTTGTCCCCAAAAGCACATAGGCCGGGTATAGGAATAGGGAGCATTGTAAGTGATCGACTGTCCCTTACTCTGAAACCCGGGAGCCAAAGAATAACTCAGGGAATCCCCGGAATCCAGTGTGTCTACCGCTCCATTATTAAAGATAAAATCCTGGTTATGGCAAACAATGGCCACAGGAGGATTGGTAAACTGCGGAGAGCTGTTGCAGGGTGTCACGCATTTGTTTAATTGGGCAAAGGTGTAAAAGTTCTGATTTGCCGCTCCGGTGGTGATATTGCTGTTCCGTGCACTTTGCGCCCAGGAAATGGTCCATTCACAACAATTGTAGGCACTCAGGTCAACCTCGGCCCGAAAAACATGTTCCTCTATCCCATACGTCCATTGGTTTTGACAACGGCTTTGGGTAGGACAATTCGGGTCAATTCCGGTAATATCGCGCACCGAGACTTTCGTCTGGGTATTGATATTGAATGTCGTTGAACTACACGACATAACAATGGGAGATTGGGACAGCGGTACGCCATTGCAATCGCGGTAAACCCGCACATGGATCTCGTACTTTCCGTTCCCCAAACATCGGTAGTCGATATCGCTACCCATGAGGTGTGTGGCGTTCGCTTCCTGAACGCTGCCGATGAGCCCTAAGAAGAGGCTCATCCAAAGAATGTTTAAACTTTTCATACACTACGCTTTCCCTTTAGAGTATGCATGTGAAGCCTTGCGTTGCCCGTGTTTTCGATTAAGGGGATTATTTTTGACGAACGGAGTCAAGGGAGCTAAATTTATTTCTCCCCGAATTGTGTTAGTTTGCAGGCGAATGAAAATTGCAGTTGATTTTGACGGCGTGCTCCATGGCTATTCGAAAGGATGGGGCGACGGGACCATCTACGACCCGCCGGTAGCAGGGGCTAAGGAAGCCATGAAACGATTAAAGGAACAGGGCCATACCCTCTATATTTTTAGCACGCGTACCAATCCTATTTTTAAAAATAAAGAAGCTTCGGCAGATCAAAAAAAGGCCATGGAAACATGGATGAAAGAGCACGATATTCCCTTTGATAAGGTTTGGACCTTTGGAAAACCCATGGCCGATCTCTTTATTGACGACCGGGCTATCGGCTTTCGCGGACAATGGGAGCAAACCCTGCGCGAAGTGGATGAATTTAAAGTGTGGAACAAAACAGAAGAATGAAAGAGATCATCACCTTTTTAATGCGCCATGTGCCGCGCCCCCTGTTGATCCGGTTTAGTTACCTGTTTAATAAAATTTCTCCGGTATTGATGAAAGGGGATAAGGTCGCCTGTCCGATCTGCGAACACCATTTCCGTGCATTTTTGCCTTATGGAACGGTTAAACGTCGCGATGGGGTGCTGTGTCCGAGTTGCCTTTCCCTGGAACGCCATCGTTTATTGTGGTTATTCCTGAAAAGCAAAACCGACTTTTTCACGGCCAAACACGAGCTCCTCCATATTGCCCCTGAACAGTGTTTTTACAAAAGGTTCCGGGCCATGAAAAATATTCATCATGTTACTGCCGATCTGGAATCGCCATTGGCTGATGTAAAAATGGATATCCATAAAATGCCCTTTGAGAATGAATCCTTCGATATTGTGCTTTGTAACCATGTTTTGGAGCATGTTGACGATGATGCACAGGCAATGCGCGAGATCTACCGGGTACTGAAACCCGGTGGCTGGGCGGTGATGCAGGTGCCTTTGGATGATACAAGGGAGTTTACCTATGAGGATAAATCCATAACCAGTCCGGAAGAAAGAGAAAAACATTTCTGGCAAAAAGACCATGTGCGTTTGTTTGGACGTGATTATCCAAAAAGACTCGAAAATGCCGGTTTCCGTGTGGAAGCCATAGACCTTGGAAATGAAATACCCGATGAGCTTCGCGCCAAATACCGATTGATGGAAGGCGAGATCATTTATTGGTGTCATAAATAATTCCCCATGCGGGGCAACCTTTCTTCAAAACTGCCGTCAAACCGGCAAAATGGAGATAGAGACCTGGAACGATTTAACCATAAAATTTTCTGAAAACCCTGGAAAATATAGATGGTCAGCCAACGCACAAAGAGGCGTTGGAGCTAGCCCGAGCCTGTGCTCAGGGCGATAGTTCCGCTCAGAAACGATTATTTATGCAACTGGCCCCAAGAATGAAATCCGTATGCCTGCGTTATGCACAGGATACTGAGCAGGCACAAGACTACCTGCAGGAAGGTTTTATTCGCCTTTTTGCCAAGATCGATACGTATCGGGGCGATTCTGCGCTGTTAACCTGGTCAACCCGCCTTTTCATCAACAATTGCCTCACCCTCCTTAAAAAGGATAAAAAGAACCGACAACTCCTGCAAGGGCTGGACGAAAATGCAGATTATCCAGAAGAAAGTATTGACGTGGAAGAGGATATCCTGGATGCTGATCAATGGCTCGATCTCATGCAACATCTCCCTTTGGGGTATCGTACCGTTTTAAACCTCTTTGTTTTTGAAGAAAAAGGCCATAAAGAAATAGCCGAAATTTTAGGCATTAGTGAAAACACAAGCAAGTCACAATTATTTAAGGCAAGAAGAATGCTCAAAGAGCTCCTGACACCAACGAATGGCGGAAAATAAGCGACATATCGACCTCGAGCTGAAAGCGAAACTGGGTGCCCATGAGGTACCCGTGATGGAAAGCGACTGGACTTCCTTTGATGCCTTCCGGAACAATAAGGACAAAAAGCGCCGTCGGATCATTTACCTCTTCGCCGCCGCATTGGTATTTATTGCCGTAAGTGGAATGCTTGTATGGAAATTCCAGGATACAAATTCCAAACTCCAGGCCCCGAATACCAAGATCGAAAACGAATCTCGTCACCCTGAGCAGGCAAACG
>DQHT01000128.1 GCA_003531115.1 Bacteroidota bacterium
CTGGTAACGAGTGGCTTTGTTAATCTTTTTGAAGGTGCGAATGTGACAATCCGGTAAATCAGCGAATCATGAACATTACAGAAATTTCCATCAAAAGACCTTCGCTGATTATTGTATTATTCAGTGTTTTCACCCTATTGGGTATAATTGGCTATCAAAATTTAAGCTATGAGTTAATGCCTGATTTTAATCAGCCCGTGGTGGTGATTAAAACAGGCTATCCGGGTGCCGACCCGGAGGAGGTTGAAACTTCCGTGTCCAGAAAAATTGAAGATGCCCTTTCCAATCTGGAGGGAGTAGATTTTCTGGTTACCAANNAGTCCGGTAATGAGCAAGGTTTCGCCTAACGACCTGCCCATAATATCGATCAGTGCTTCAAGTACGCTCCCTGCTACGGTATTTTATCAAAAAATGAAGGATGACTACCTGCCCCAAATTCAACAACTCAGAGGAGTGGCAGAAATCACCCTCTTAGGCGGAGAAGAAAGGGAAATACAGGTGAAAATAGATCCCGAAAAATTAAAACTGTATAAGATCTCGCTGAGTCAGGTGGTTGAGGCGATCAACCGCTCAGGAATGGATTTGCCGGCCGGGAGGGTACAGACAGATCAGGAATCAAATTCCGTGCGGCTTAGCGGAAAATTTACAAACCTGGAGGATATTAAAAGGGTACAGGTAGCCATGCCATTGCCGGGAAGTCCTGTTTATGTCCAGGACGTGGCGGATGTCAGCGATGGCATACGGGAAATCACGTCCATAAGCCGATACAATGGCAAAGAGGGGATAGGATTGCTTTTAAAGAAACAGGGTGATGCCAATGCCGTGGATGTTTCCAAACTGGTTCGTGAAAAGTTGCTGGCGATAGAAGAGCAAAATGCCAGTGATGCGGTCAAATTCGTTATCGCCGACGATAGCACCGACAATACCATTGCAGCGGTAAATTCCGTTGTTGTTGATTTGATCCTGGCGGTTATTTTGGTTTCCCTGGTTATGCTTTTGTTTCTGAGGAGTTTTAGAAATTCCATCATCGTATTGGTCGCCATTCCCACTTCGCTGGTTACCGCTTTTGCTGTGATGTGGCTTCTGGGCTATACCCTGAACCTGATGACCTTGTTGGCCATGTCGTTGATCATTGGTATCCTGGTAGATGATGCTACGGTAGTTCTGGAAAATATCCAGCGCCATCTCGACAAAGGCAAAGACAAAAGGCTTGCGGCTATGGATGGAAGGATGGAAATCGGATTTTCTGCGCTATCCATAACGCTTGTCGACGTAGTGGTTTTCCTGCCTATTTTGTTTCTTCAGGTGTTCGTGGCCGATATGCTGAAGCAGTTTTCTGTGGTGGTTGTAACCTCAACGCTAACCAGCTTATTGGTTGGTTTTACACTAACGCCCTGGCTGGCATCGCGGATCGGGAAAAAGGAAGATCTGCAACCTTCAAACTATTTTAACAGGTTCCTGCTTTGGTTTGAGCATCAATTGGAGCGATTTACCAACTGGTATGGAAGGCAATTGAGCTGGGTTTTAAGCCACAAATTGGTGTTCACGGGTATTGTGCTGTTTCTGTTCGTCCTGACTTTAGGCGTGATGAAACAGGGCATAATCGGTAAAGAACTTATCTCTACCGGCGACCAGGGAAAGTTTCGAATGGCCCTTGAATTTGACAAGTTCACTTCCATTCAGGAGAATAATCGGATAGCCTCTGAAATTGAACGTTTTATCCTGAGCCAGCCCGAGGTTTCAACGGTCTTTAGCAATATCGGCGGACCAGGTACAGGTATTGGAAGTTTGGGAGTGGGTTCACCCTCTAAAACGGAGTTTACTATTCAGATAAAAATTAAAAAAGACGAACTCAAAGGATCTGGTTTAAAAAAGGTCCCTACTGAGGAATTTATGAAGCGTTTACGGAGTGATTTGCAGGACAAGTTCCCTGGCATCAATTACTCCATGGCGGCATTAGGATTAATTCCCCGTTCTGCCCCAATTGAAATAACCCTGAGCGGAAATAATGTTGCAGAAGTGATGCAATCAGGAACGGATCTGAAAAGCATCATAGAAAAAATTCCGGGAGCGGATAATGTGCGTTTATCCGTGGAAGAAGGCAATCCCGAATACAAAGTTGTTCCGGACAAGGATAAAATGCAGCGATTGGGGCTAAATACCGCTTATGTTGGATTTAATCTGAGAACAGCTTTTACTGGAAACGAAGATGCCACCTTAACCCGGGAAGGAACGGAGTATCCTGTTCGGATCTGGCTTAATGAATTTGACCGCAAAAACTTTGACGATGTACAAAAACTGAGTATCGTGAATCCCATGGGTATACCTGTTGAAGTAGGACAATTCGCCACCGTTGAACAAAGTAAGTCGCCCTCCTTGTTGGAAAGAAAAGACAGACAGCCTGCCATAACGCTAACTGCCGATGCTTTGGGCAGACCTTCGGGTACGGTAGCAGGGGATGTGGTGGACTATTTAAAAGAGAATCCATTGCCGACGGGCATTCAAATGACCTGGGGCAGCGATATCAAACGACAAAATGATAGTTTCGGAGCTTTAGGTTCGGTTTTGCTCGTTTCATTTTTACTGATCTACCTGATCATGGTGGCTTTGTACGACAATTTTATCTATCCCTTTGTGGTTTTGTTTTCCATTCCTGTAGCCGCCATTGGAGCGTTTTTCGCCCTGAACCTGTCACTGAGCAATTTGAGTTTGTTTGCCTTATTAGGCTTGATCATGCTCATGGGTCTGGTAGTAAAAAATGCGATTTTGATCGTGGATTTCACCAATCAGCTAAAAGCAGAAGGAAAGCACTACAAAGACGCCCTGATCATTGCCGGAAAAGGACGCTTACGCCCCATATTAATGACCACCCTTTCCATGGTTTTTGGCATGTTGCCCATCGCACTTGCAACGGGAACAGCCGCCGAATGGAAGAATGGATTAGCCTGGGTCATCATTGGCGGACTGCTCTCATCCTTGGTTTTAACGGTTTATTTGGTGCCCATGGTTTATTACCTGGTTGATTCCATAAAGGAAAAATTCAAATAATGATCATTGAATGATGTAACTTGAATAAAAAAAACCATGCGTGCTTTAGTCCTCTTATTTTTAACCTCAACCTTAGCCTTAACCGCGGCCTCCTGCGAAAAAATCGAAGTTGCCGGAGGAACTCCCAAGTGTATAGAAAAGGAGATCCGGGAATTTAACCAAACCAGCAGTTGCGACGACGCGAGTGTAAGCGAATACTGGTTTCAAAATAAAACTGTTTTTACCTTCGAACCGGGGACCTGCGGTGCAGATATGGCCACTCCCGTTTATGATGCGAAGTGCAATAGACTGGGATCATTAGGAGGGATACAGGGCAACACTAAGATCAACGGGGAGGATTTTTCGAATGCTGAATTTGTTAGAGTCGTTTGGGAGAAATAGATGGTGAGATCTGAGACAGGCTATGCCACGGTAAACGGGCTGAACATGTATTATGAGATACATGGAGCCGGCATGCCATTGGTATTGATCCATGGAGGAGGATCGAACATCCGGACCACCTTTGGAAGGGTGCTCCCGGCCCTGGCAATAGACCACCGGGTCATTGCAGTGGAAATGCAGGCACATGGAAGAACGGAGGATATCGACAGACCCCTTTCTTTCGCCCAGGATGCCGATGATATTGCGGCACTTTTGAGCGATTTGAAGATCGAAAAAGCAAATATATTTGGCTTTAGCAATGGAGCCAGCACGACGCTACAGTTTGCGATTCGTCATCCCGATAGGGTAAACAAAATTATTGTGGCTTCAACCTTTTACAAGAGGAGCGGAGCGCCCTTTTGGTTTTGGGACATGATGGCCAATCCAGGTTTTGAAACCATGCCCCAGGCCTTTAAGGATGCCTTTCTCGAGGTAAACCCGGATACCAATGCCCTGTATAGAATGTTTGAAAGAGACGTAGCCAGAATGCAGTCCTTTCCGGATATAACTGAAGACCAGATGAAGTCCATTAAGGCACCGGCGCTGATCATCCTTGGCGATAAAGATGTAGTGAGCCCCGAACATGCCGTAGAAATGCATAGGCTCCTGATTAATTCCCGTCTGGCGATTTTTCCCGGCGGACATGGAGATTATATCGGAGAGATCACCACGCCTCAGGATTCTGCGGTGATCGCTGGTACGCTTTCCATGATAACCAACTTTCTTAAAAAGTAAGCGATGAAGTGGTTTGGAAGGGTAATTAATTTTGAGGCTGGGTCCGTTTTGGTTTAGGGGCGATTTTAAAGCTAATTTTAAATGTAGCTTCTACCATCTGTCTTTCAAGATGCCGGTCTATCCTGATATGTGCTCCCGAAATGACGGTATAAATTTGTTCATCGATCCAGTTGCGGTATTCTTGATCGTCCGATGGGTAGTGAAGCCCCTCGACAATTTCATTATTTTCTGCATAAGAGATTTTAACAAGCAACTGATAGCTACCGGGTATTGCATAATTCCAACTTGAATCAAGGAATTTTGGAAGGGATTGGTATAATTTGTCTCCTATAATTTTCTCTCCAACTTCTACATAATACAGCGTTGGATCAATCTCTGGTATTTCACCAGACGTTTCTATAAAAACTTCAGTATCGACAAAAGCCAGGTTGTTTTTTTTAAGCGTCTTTAACAATTTTCCATTTTCACTGTAATACGTCCAGTTATGAACCGGTGTATTGTTGTAATAGAATTCCTGCCTTTCCATACGCCCGTTNNCCCGTTGGCATAATAGTATTGCGCTGAAGTGAGGTAATACTTTCCCTTTAATGAAGTATCTGAGATACTAAGATAACTCCCATCCTGAAAATAATAGTCCATTCTATTTTGGTCTTTTCTGGCTTGCAATCTCCCATCCGGATACCAGGATAAGCATACAGAATCTTCTCCTCTATTATCCTTGAGCTTGCTTTGATAATTTGTGCCATTATCATGGAGAAAATCTTCTCTGACCGGGGTTCCAAGAAAATTTCCAAAAAGCACATGGACATAATGCCGGTCATAACTTTTGGTGTTAGGGGGACTATGAATTGTCAAACGGTAACCAGGAGCAATTAATTCAGTTGAAAGAATAAATTCATCTTTGGCTTTGAATTTCAAAGGACCAAGGAATACGGAGTCAACATGCCCCCCGACATTACGGGAATAGTTGAGTTTCTTCTCATGAGGAAAATAGAGGAATTCGATAAGGACAGAGTCAGAGTTGGGGTAATAGTACGGTTCGGAAGGGTGGGTTTTAACCCATACTTGCCCGTTTCCATATTTGTAGGAATTTAGCTCTACTTCCAGGAAGCTAATCCCCCAGGTAACAGGTTCTTCAGGGATAGGCTTTGGCTTTTTATGAACATAACATCCATAAACAAAAAAAAACAGGAAAACAGCGTATTTACCCATAGTGCAATGTAATGATTAAGTTGTAATCTCAGAAATTTGTCTTTATTTTGATAAGAGGGATGGAAACACACGTAAGAACCAGGCTACAAGTTGGAATTGTCCCAAAGTCCCACGATCCCACAGTCCTACGATCCCACGATCCCACAATCCAACAAAAAAATCCTATTTTTACTTATACAAACAAGAACCTATGAAAAAATTAGTCGCTGAATTTATCGGAACCCTCTGGCTGGTGCTGGGAGGATGCGGTAGTGCAGTCCTGGCTGCCGCCTATCCCGAACTGGGTATCGGCTTTGCCGGCGTGGCCCTGGCATTTGGCCTGACGGTAGTTACCATGGCCTATGCCATCGGACATATTTCCGGCTGCCACCTTAACCCGGCTGTCTCTGTCGGACTCTGGCTGGGAGGCCGTTTCGACAGGAGGGAAGTGATCCCCTATATCGTAGCCCAGGTAATGGGTGCCATAGCCGGAGCCGGAATTTTATACCTTATTGCAATCGGAAAGCCAGGGTTCGAAATAGGAGGCTTTGCAGCAAATGGTTACGGGGATCATTCTCCGGGAGCCTATAGTTTATGGGCAGCCCTGGTAACCGAGGTGGTTATGACCTTCATGTTTTTGATCATCATATTAGGAGCCACCCATTCACAGGCTCCAAAAAGAATGGCCGGACTGGTCATCGGTCTGGGCTTAACCCTGATCCACCTGATCAGCATCCCCGTTACCAATACCTCTGTAAACCCGGCACGTAGTACCAGTCAGGCACTCTTTGCCGGTGGCTGGGCAATAGAGCAATTGTGGTTGTTCTGGCTGGCCCCGATAGCAGGTGCTATCCTTGCTGGTATGGTTTACAAATGGCTCTCACCGGATAAAGAATAAGCGAAAAAAATGAGCAACAACTTTGATGAAAAAATGGCCAAACAATCGGATGAGGCCCTGATCAAGATCGTAACGGGTCCGGACGACGTCTATCAACCGGAAGCCATGGCTGCGGCCAAAAGAGAATTTGAAAAAAGGAAACTTTCAGCAGAAAAAATAGCTGAAACTAAAGAAAAAATAGAAGAGGTAGAAAAAGTAAAAAGCCACAAAGCCGGGCTACGCCTGGCACTGGGTTGGCGTTTGTTGGCCTTCTTTTTCCCCGGGGTGTTGATTCTTCTGCTATCCGGACTCCTTAAAACTGAGGGCTATGAGAAAAAAGCTCAAGACCTCGCTACCTGGACCATTTACGGATTTGGGTTCTACTTAGGGCTGGTAATTTTGTTTACTGTCTCCAGAATGTAGCCCCTTTTAATCCTCTGATATCCTCAACGCCATGTTTTCCGAACTCCAGGAAGCAAAACAGCTATTTACAGACCAGCTCAGCGGAAAAGAACAAATTCTCTGGGCTTCGCGTCCTATACAGGGACTCCGTCTGCGAAATTCCGACAAATACATGATCCCATTCAGTCTGTTATGGTGTGCTACAGTAGTGATTTGGGAGTGGTTTACCCTGAGTATGGGTGAGCTCGGCAAAACCATGGCCTGGTTCGGTGTACCGTTTATGCTGATCGGGCTTTATTTGTTGATCGGTCGTTTTTTTATGGATGCCTTTATCCGCAGAAACACTTTCTATGCTCTTTCTTCAAAGAAGATCCTGGTAAAAACAGGGAGGTGGAATAGCTCCATCGATCAATTTCCCTTAAAATCCATCAAACGGATCACTGTGGAACAGGGAAAGGGAGGAAGTGGAACCCTGCGCTGTTATGATGGCGGCAATACCAGTATACTGCAACTGGAAATGATACCGGAAATGTTGCGGGTTGCTGATATGATCGAAGAGGCGAGAACTAAAACTGACCGGAGTTCAGCATAACCAAAGTACAGGCATAATCAGCCTCTATTCCCTGTTCTTCGGCAAGCTCCCGTAACTCCTCATTCTCTGTACCCGGATTAAAGATGATCCGCTTTGGATTTAATCCGAGAATTTGTGAATAATACTGCTTCTGAATACCGGGATTGATATAAAGGGTCACTGTATGGATATCCTCTTTCTCAGGGAAGGTGTTTTGGATCGTTTGCCCGACTACTTCGCCTTTTTTAATGCCAAACAAAACAATGGGATGCCCATAATGATGAAGCCGCTGTGCTGCCAGGAACGCAAAACGAGTTGGATTGGGTGTCGCGCCGATGATCAGGGTCTTTTTCATGCTCCCAGATCCGAATTTAAGGGCGGGTTGGGTTTAACGGACATGGTACCCAGATCTTTATCCAGCATATACAGTCCATCGGTATTTCCTCCAACCATTTTGATCTTGTCAACAATGGTACGAAAGAGATTTTCCTCCTCCAGTTGTTCGGCAACATACCATTGGAGAAAATTAAAGCTGGTAAAATCTTTTTCGGCAAGAGCCAGATTGACCAATTCATGGATGGCATCGGAGACCTTCTTTTCATGGGCAAGCACCTTGTCAAAAAGCTCGGCAAATGTACCGAAATCGTGACTCGCCTGAGGTACGGCCGGAGCTTTGGCAAACCCACCGGCATCGTTGATATAAAAGAAGAGTTTCTGCATATGCATCTTCTCTTCGTCGGCCTGATTGTATATAAACTTCGAAGCTCCTTCAAAGCCATTATTGTCCAGCCACGAAGCCATGGCCAAATATTGAAAAAATGAAAAGGCTTCAAGAGCCACTTGTTCGTTCAGGGCGTTTTCTACTTTTTTCGCTAACATATCTATTTTCAAAGGTATAAAAATTACCCCGAACCAAAGTCCGGGGTAATATGTTGATCCTATGGATCAAATCAATCCCTCATGCCTATAACAACCCTGCTGCGATAAAGTTTTCCTTCCTGTTGAATACTCAGGAAATACACACCTTCCGGGAGCTTGTCTACCACAATATCCTGACTCCTTTGCGGCGAGTGTATTTCCAGCAAACAACGGCCATTCAGGTCATAGAGCCGCATTTCTTCAGCGGGTTTATTCGTTTCAACATGAAGGGTAGTGCTGGCCGGGTTCGGGTAAATACGGGCAAGGGTAGTGACAAAGTTCAACCCATCGATCACCCCGCGTTCTATCGTAATCAGGTGCACGGTTCTTGACCATTCCACCTGGGTGCCGTTTTCGGCCTTTACAGTCCATTTTGCGGCGACACTGCCTCCATTTGGAAGGTGGCTTCCAAATCCATCAATAAGTTCCTGATACGTGAAGCTGATCGATGTATCCACACCCGATGAGGACTCCATTATCGGGAACAAAAAGTCACCGGTACTCAGATCAAATAGTATTGAATAAGTAGGAATTGAACCCCCGTTTAAGGGTTTAGAGGAGAACCAATCGAATTTCAGGGTTTGGTTTGGTGAGCCTTGCAGTGTTACGGTGGTATTCTGGATCGGACTATTCAGTTTAAAACTGTCCAGTTCATCAATGATCACATCGGCTGCATAACGGGGAAGCAGCCTGTACCCCTGGTCGTAAGGCAGCGATCCATCCAATTGTCCGCCCAAACCAACCACATCGAAGGTGCCGGTTGGTGCTGAGGTATTGGCAAGGGTGCTTGTGGCCCGAACATAAATTTCAAAGGTGTCGAGGGTAACCGTGTTATAAACCTCAAAAGCAGAACCGGAGCCCGTTACCAACCACACAAAAGGAGGATTTACGAAGGCAACATGGTCGATACGGACCAGGTCGTTTTCATGTTTTTCGCCAACCGTGTTCGCCAATACAGGATTTTTCATGATAGCCAGTGCTTTTATAAGCCGGATGGTATCCAGCATATCAAGCTGTATCAGTCCGTCAACCTGACTCAAACGACCTCGTACCAGCACAGAATCTCCTTCCTGTATCGTATAGCCGAAATCAGGCTCACCGGCCATGGCAAAAGTGCTTATACCGGCCGTTTCATCAATAAGTGTAAAGGAATAACCGCTTGTAAGCGTGTTGGTACCATAAACCACCCCGCATACTTCAAATAAAGAATCCATGGATATGGCAACATGGTTCAAATCCAGCTGTTTAATTTCGGCTATTTTGGAATAACGGTAGTCGTTTTCACGGATGATCAGATCAAAAGTATCGATCGATCCGGGATCAGCACCATTGAGCATAAACGCAAGCCGGTTTGTTCTGAATTGGGGTCCCGATAGCGAATCATCCAAAAAATCGATGGGAACATAAAGGGTATCCGGTGTTCCCGGGTGAAAGATCGCCTGGGGACCACCGGAATATGAAAAGTGCTGACCTTCCATGGCCGTGGTATTTGTCTGGCTGATAATATTCACAATAACCGTATTGCTTCCTTTATTTAATATAGAAACACCGATGCTATCTGCGTTGCCTTCGTTGTAAAGGCCTCCGCTCGTCAAAAAGGAAACACTTGGGTATAACAAAGCTTCTCCACGAACCAGAAGTTGGTTGGTAAAAGCTCCGATGCTTGAAATTTGAACCGTGTCAAAAAAAGTTCCTGTTGTTTGCGGATTCATTCGAACATCCACAACAGTGGGGTTTACGGTCCCCAAAGTGGGAGTGATATTACCCGATGCGGCATAGGTTCCTCCGTTAATGCTTATTTCAAATGGGGGATTAACACTGATCATGATATCGCTGATCAGATTCGATCCTCCAACAAAAAAGCCGGATGGGGCGCTTTGGTTGTTTACGGTTATCTGGCCGAAATCACCATTAAAAGTGCTGCTGTACGTTCGTATGGATGGGGTTCCGTTATCAACCAGAAAGGCCTGCCTGCCATTCAGGGATGGGTCAAAATTCGTCCTCACATCACTTCGGGCCCATAAGGAAGAATCACAGATCTGTCCGCGGAGGAAGGCTGAACTACCGATCGAGTCACCCGTATAGATGTAGTTATCATACTCCGGAAGAGCAAGGGCATTAACTCCGTTGACCAGCCCGGTAGGTAAAGCGGAATTGTTGGCATTTGTGGCATTTGGTTCCCATCCGTTACCATCAAAATTAATGGCGAACAAAAAATTCGGATTCGCCATAGTACCCTGAAAAACAAAAAGCTGATCCCCGTTGTCTGACAGGTCATCCAGCTTACCCTGGGTGATCGTGCCATAATTAACGGCAGGAATACCCGGATCATTGTCGAACAGAATTAATGTGCCCGCAGGCAGGTTGGTATTGGCCTTCCAGGTCATCGAATCTTCCGTTCGGAGAAAAGCATTGCTGGTGGCTTCCCAACCCATATCGGTAAACAGAATTTCCGTACCCGACAGGACGTCAGCAAGAAGGAGCAAGCCGAACTCATCGGGATCATCAGAAGAAAGCGCCACGATGGCAACGTCGCCGGCGCTGAGTGTGCCTTGTGCACTGGTCATACTCCAACCAGTGAAAAGCAGCATGAAACTTAATACTACTCTTTTCATAATTGAATACTTTTGTAGAAATAAAAGAACGCTTCGGATTAGCACGTCGATTGACCTCTGACAAATCACAAGCCAAACAAAAATGATTGCCATCGAAGATACCCTTGTTTCAGAAGACCTGCTGGATAGCTATTTTGTGTGCAACCTGTCAAAATGTAAAGGAGCTTGTTGCATCGAAGGAGACCAGGGTGCACCCTTGCTCGAAGAAGAGCTCGGAATGATCGAAAAAAATCTCGACCGTATTTTCGCCTATTTGCCTTCCGAACAGCAGGAAAAGATCACGGAACAAGGCTTCTCAAAGGTTTATCCGGATGGCGAACTGGGAACCCAATTGATGGATGACGGTGCCTGTGTTTTTGTGGTTCGTGAGAACGGTATCTTATCCTGTGGCATGGAAAAGGCGTTTAAAGATGGCAAAACCGATTTTCATAAACCCATTTCCTGCCATCTTTATCCGGTTCGTGTAAAAAAATACAAAGAATTCTCCTCGGTAAACTACGACCGATGGAGCATTTGTTCACCTGCCTGTGCCCTTGGAAGGGAGCTCGGAGTTCCGCTCTATTTGTTTGTTGAAGAGGCCCTGACTCGTCGTTTTGGAAAGGAATGGATGAAGGCACTAAAAGCCACTGCCGAACATCTGGCAGAGGAAAATGCTAATAAAGGGTGACCTTCACATAAATATGACTGGTTCGTCCCTGATCATCCGTGCATGATATTTTTACCCGTCCTGCCGGGACTACAGCAATAAAACTTTCGCCGATTTTCGCAATACCCATATAGCGGTCGTTCACATACCAGTACATTTCTTTTACCCGGGCATCCACCTCAGCCACCAGGGAGAGTTGCGAAACTTCTTCTTTTTCGATCAGGTATTCTGCCTGGTCGGTCGGACTTACGATCCGCGGACCCGACTCCTGGAATATCCGCGTACAGAGCGGGTTATGAGGAGGAATCTTTTCGTAGCGGATGTTTTTGTCTTCAAAATAGCGGATAAGTGCCGGAGGGTAAACCGGATATACCGCTGAGATCCATCCTTCATCCGGTGCACAGGTTTTGCAATAGCTTATTTTTTTGTCGCTGCTTACCTGATACGCCTTGCGACAGGTACAGCGTTGGTGTTTAGAAATGCCGGGTAAAAAGTAATCGCTTCCAAAATGGATGCATGCGTCTCCGGGAACCTGTCCGCTTTCCGTACATATCTTCCTTAAGGAGAGTTCTTTTGGCGGAAATAACCAATGCGTTTTTCCTCTCCCCTGAATGGCTTCAAACAATTGAAAAAGGAGGGGAGTGGCCATTTCGGCTCCGCTGAGGTCCGGAACACCATCATTATTAAAATTTCCTACCCAAACGCCGATCGTATAATCGTCGTTATAGCCAATACTCCAGGCATCCCTGCGTCCGTAGCTGGTGCCCGTTTTCCAGGCGATCCTGGGAACCGATTTACCCATTTGCCAGGAAGTAGGCAGATCAGGGCGCTGAACCGTGCAGAGGATTTCGCTGATCAGGTAGCTGGCTTCTGGTTTTATCCAGGAATAACTCAATAATCCGCTATCCTGTTCCACAAAACGCAATGGCGAATAGGTTCCGTTATTGGCCAGGGTAGCATAGGCATTGGTGAGCGATTCGAGGTCAACACCACAGCCCCCAAGGATCATGGAGAGCCCTAATTTTGTTTTGTCTTTGCCAATCTGGACCATTCCCAATTCATTGAGTTTGGTCACAAATTCCTGGATCCCGTATTCGTTTAATACACTTACAGCCGGAATATTCAGCGAACGAGCCAGGGCCGACTGCACGGTCAGGGCTCCGTTAAAATGCAGGTCGTAGTTTTCAGGGGTATAACCTGAAAAATTTCCGGGTACATCGTACAAAATGGTTTTTGGCGTGAGTATCCCTTTTTCGATGGCCAATCCATATACAAAAGGTTTTAAGGTAGAGCCCGGAGAACGAATGGCCTGTACCCCGTCAACTTCCCCCTGATTGTCCTTGTCCATAAAATCGGCCGAACCCGAATAGGCGATAACCTTGCGGCTACGGTTATCGATCACAATAACCGCCGCATTGGTGATATGGATCCCTTTGAGCCTTTGGCTGTAATTTTTGGTGATCTCTTCGCACTTACGCTGGGCGCTGTAACGAATATGGCTCCTGATAATCGGCGTTTTGTACTGCAAATACAGGCGACGACAAAGATGGGGAGCCACGGGTTCCCAAACTTTTCGTTCTATTTCAAGCTCTTCTTCAAGAGCAGTGTTCAGCGTGCCCCGGTCGATCCAGTTTTTATCATAAAAGTACTGCAGCCAGCGGTTCCTGGCTTCTTTGAGGGCTTCATTATCCGATCGGAGCTTCCAGCTATTCGGACGGTTTGGCACAACGGCCAGGGTAGCGATCTGGGCGGGGCTCAGCTGTTCGGGTAAACATTGAAAATAAAGATAAGAGGCCGATTTGATGCCTTCAACATTGCCACCATAGGGCACCAGGTTCAGGTACAGACGCAGTATCTCATCCTTACTGTAATGCCATTCCAGCTGAAATGCTTTGAAGACCTCCAGAATCTTATTGGAATAAGTACGTTCACGCGGTTCAAGAAGGCGAACCAGCTGCATGGTAATGGTGGAAGCTCCTGAAATACGTTTCCCACCGCTCAGGTTTTGAATAAAGGCCCTCATGATGGAAGCCGGATTGAAGCCCGGATGCGAGTAGAAAAATTGATCCTCTTTGAGCAAAAATGCTTTTTCAATGGCCACTGTGATCTCCTTTTCTTCAAGATAAAGGCGCCATTTGTCATCATCGCTCAAATATGCAGCCAGTGGCCGGCCTTCTTCCGACATGACCATACTGCTGTACTGCAGTGCCACACGAAATGGAAAAAGTGTGTCGAAGAGCAAAAAAGTGAAAAATAAAAGCAGAAAGCCATTACGCAGGTAACGCAAAATTTTTGTCCTTCTTCTTTTCATACCGGAAATACCAAAGTCCCGAAGATAAATAGCTTAGGGGAAAAAAGTATTTTCGCGGCATGAAGTTCGAAAATAATGCCTGGTCGATTCAGGGAGTGAACCTGCTCGACATTGCCCGCGATTTCGGAACACCGGTGTATGTGTACGATGGGGAGTTGATCATTGCGCAGTATCAGCGTTTAACAAAGGCTTTTAAAGGAGCCCGTTTAAAGGTGAAGTACGCAATGAAGGCATTGAACAACCTGCATATTTTAAAGCTGCTCAAGGCGCAGGGCAGCGGACTCGACTGCGTATCCATACAGGAAGTAAAACTGGGACTCCTGGCCGGTTTTTCTCCAGAAGAAATACTCTTTACCCCAAATTGTGTTTCCCTCAATGAGATCAAGGAAGCTGTTGAACTGGGTGTGATGATCAATATTGACAATATCTCCATCCTGGAACAATTCGGAAGCCACTATGGGGGTTCTGTACCCGTTTGTATCCGCATCAACCCTCATATTATGGCAGGAGGGAATGCGCATATCAGCGTAGGGCATATCGATAGTAAATTTGGAATCTCCTTCTACCAGATGCGTCATGTTAACAGGGTAGTTAACTTGCATAAAATGAAGGTTATAGGTCTTCATATGCATACCGGTTCGGATATTCTCGATGCCGGCGTGTTCCTGCAGGGAGCTGAACTGCTTNNGAGGCATCCTCTGCTTTTCCTGATCTTGAGTTTATGGATTTCGGGAGCGGATTTAAAGTGCCGTACAAAGAAAGCGATGTACATACCGAGGTAGAAGAGATCGGCCAGCGTATCGTAAAGCGTTTTAACGCATTTTGTAAAGAGTATGGTCGTGAGTTGGAATTGTGGTTCGAACCGGGTAAATTTCTGGTAAGCGAGTCGGGGTATTTTTTAGTGAAAACCAATGTGATCAAACAAACTACCTCTACCGTTTTTGTCGGGGTTGATTCCGGACAAAACCA
>DQHT01000042.1 GCA_003531115.1 Bacteroidota bacterium
TGGCCGTCCAGATTGCCGCATGGGTATATTGTCCGCCGTTTTCCCTTACACCGGGTACGTAACCCTTTATATATCCCGGATTCAGATCGGTTTCGTCAAAGGGTGGGTCGAGAAGCTGAATGATCCCTGTTTCTTTCCTGACCAGGTGCGTATAGGCCGATTCCATTGCCTTTCCTGTCCTTTCCGGATTTCCGGCTCCTGATAATACCGACCAACTTTGTGAAATAGAGTCGATCCTGCATTCGGTATTTTGTGATGAACCCAAAGCAGTCCCGTCATCAAACCAGGCACGTTTGTACCAGGCTCCGTCCCAGGCATGTTTATCGATATTTGCTTTTAACAGTTCTGCTTCGGTAATGCAAACTTCAGCAAATACCGCATCCTGATACCCCCGGGCAATTTTTGAAAACCGGAGCAGTGTTTCATGCAGGAAGAAGGCCATCCATACACTTTCTCCTTTACCTTCATGACCAACTTTATCAAAACCATCATTCCAATCGCCTGCACCGATCAACGGCAGTCCGCGTTCTCCAAATTTAAACCCGTTTTTAATTGCCAAAACACAATGCGCATAGAGTGTCGCCGTTTGAGGTGAACGGAGTGGCAGATCATAATGCGACTCTTCATTCTCGTTCAGCGTTCTTCCATGAATAAAGCTTATTTCTTCATCCAGTATTGCCTGGTCTCCGGTACGTTGTACATAGATCGAAGTAACATAAGGCAACCACAAATAATCATCCGAACAACGTGTTCGAACACCATTGCCTGACGGTGGATGCCACCAGTGCTGAACATCGCCCTCAGTAAACTGACGAGAGGCATGAAGTAAAATTTGTGCTCTGGCAATTTCCGGAGCGCTTTGCAGGATCGACATCACATCCTGCAACTGGTCACGGAAACCAAAAGCTCCCCCCGACTGATAAAAACCACTTCGGCCCCAAAGGCGGGAGGCCAGTGTTTGATAGGTCAACCAGCCATTTGTTATGAGGTTCAAAGCCTTATCGGGTGTTTCGATCTGCAGCGACCCAAGGGTTTTGGTCCAGTAATTCCTGACCTTTTCAAAGGCTTCTTTTGCACTCTCAGTTCCCCTGAATTTCCTGACAGTCGAACGTGCAGCATTGACATTTATTCCGGCGCCCAATCGAAATATAACTTCGATCTCTTCTCCATCACCAAGATCAAAGGGTACCTGAATGGCAGCACATGGATCCATTGCCAGTCCGACCTTACCTGACAGGCGTTGACGGAACAAAGCTTCCGGTTTTTGCAGATTTCCGTTTCTGCCAATAAACTCAGTGCGGTCGCCCGTAAACGATTTTTTCAGGTAATCCACATCAAAAAATGCCACACGCCCGTGAAACTCTGTGTTGTACGGGTTTTTAGCGAAAAAGGCTCCGCTTTCAGGGTCGATCTCTGTATGGATATGCGACATCGTTTTCGAACGGTTATTGTCGAGTACCCATTCCATATAACCTGTAGCAGAAAGTTGTCTTTTCCTTCCTGACACATTTTTGATCCGGATCACATTGAACTTTACCGCCTCATCCAGGTCAACAAAAACAGTCATTTCTGTAAAAATTCCATCTTCGGCATGTTCAAAAACACTATAGCCAAAACCATGTCGGGTGATATAGGTTGTGTCGCTCCCTGCAGGCAAAATGGTGGTTGACCAAAACCGACCACTTTCGAAATCGCGGATATAAAAAACCTCCCCACCTGTGTCGCTCACCGGATCACTGTTCCATGGGGTCAAACGCAGTTCATGGGCGTTTTCTGTCCAGGTATATGCCGAACCGCTTTCCGAGATCACCGTACCAAAATGCGAATTGGCGATAACATTGACCCAGGGTGCCGGAGTTCTTTTCTTTTGTTCAAGCGTGATCACATATTCCTTTCCATCACTTGAAAATCCGCCAATACCATTATCGAAGAGCAAGCCCTGGGGAAATGGAATGGCACTTTGAATGTATTTATATTCTTCTTTAGGAACCAGATGAGGGATCACAGCCCGGGGCGCAGGTTTTCTGTTAACATGGTCCTGCAGGCTGCCGTTATGATCCGAAATAAGCACCCTGGCCACAGTCTGAAACAGAATACGGTCTTCGTGCGAGATCTGGTCAGAAGCACGAACAAATACACCTCCCGGCTTATCTTTATACTCGGAGGGGATCAATGCCTCAATTTCGTTTTGAAACAATTGCCTGTAACCGTCATGTTCTTCATTCCAGATAACGAGGTCAACATACAGTCCTTTCAGCCGCCAGTAAGCATGTGCCTGAACCATTTGTCTGACGAGATCCATATGCATCACCCGTTCAATTTTCAAAAGAACGATAGGCAGGTCACCGGATATCGAATAACCCCACAATCCGGATTGCTGCCGGCGATTGCTAATTAAAATCGCCGGATCTGCCCTGAATAAGGCATTCATATAAAGTACCGGACTTGCCAATCGTCCATATAGCTGCGCATCCGCTTCGCTGGCATTGATCTGGCGCAAGACAACCTGACTGTGGGTCCAGGCCAGTTCAAATACCCTGTCTTTATGGTGTTTATCCTGGTATTTTCCGATCAGGTAATTGCATAATTCTTTGGTTTTGGCCATACCAGTCACCAAATCCAGGATCAGCACTTCATCAGGCTCCATGGATATTTTATAACGGATTGCCACAATGGGATCCAAAACGGGTCCTTCTCTTCCCGAAAGTGCTCCTCCCTGTTGCATGGCCTGTGGATTTTCGATGGTATTTCCTCTTCCGATAAAGGCATTTCGGTCAGTTTCATACGAAACTTCCTCCGGACTTTTACCCTGAAGGGTCATCAAATGAAACATCCAGGGTGGCACTTCTTCCGATGATCGGGGCCGGCGAGAGCAAATGATGGCCCTGCGTTGAGGAACGATTTCCGTTTCCACAAACAGATTGCTGAAAGAAGGCTGCATGATGTCTGTAATTCCCGGAGCAATAACAACTTCAGCATAACTTGTAATTTCAATGATCCGGGTTTCGTTTGAATTATTGGTGATACGAAGCCTCCGCATTTCGATATCATCCTCCGGTGAAACCACTATCTCTGTATGGGTATCAATTTTATTCCTGCTCGAACGGTAGTCGACACGTCCTTGTGAATATGCGACTTCATAGGTGTCGGTTTTTTGGCGTGTCGGGTGGAACGTGTTCGACCAATATTCCTCTGTTTCGACATCGCGGATATAGACAAAGGTTCCCCAATTGTCGCGGGTACCGTCTTCTCTCCATCGGGTAACCGCCAGGTCGTTCCATTTGCTATACCCTGCTCCTGAATTGGTAAGCATAACATGGTAGCGTCCATTCGATAACAATTGAATATCCGGCAAGAGGGTATGAGGGCTTGTTATGATACGTGTTTCTGCACCTTCACCCGCATAAGCGATGTCGGCAATATCTGAGGTATGTGCAAAGAAGGAACTGGTTCTTGGAATACGTTCCTGAAGCAAGAGCAGGACCGCTTTGAACTGGGGTTCTGCTTCAAAAAGCTTTTGCATAGGCTTATCCAGGAGCAGATAGGCTAGCGACAAGAGGCTCATACCCTGATGGTGAGCCATGAATGAATAAACGATAGCACTTGCTTGCCCACGCTGCAAGCGGGCCGGTGTATAATCAATGGCCTCATACAAACCAAAACGGCCTTCCATTCCCTTTTCCCGGAGTAACTCAAGGTTTTGACAAGCTTTTCGTGGAGCAACCATCAAGGCCATTGCCGAGGCATAAGGTGCCACGACACGATCATCTTCGAGTCCGCGTTTCAGACCCAGTCCCGGTGCCCCGAAGGCTCTGTACTGATAATGTAAATTGGCATTTATCCTGTTGAACCCTGACTCGGATATCCCCCAGGGCAAACCCGTTTGTTTTCCATAATCGATTTGCCATTGCACCGCCGCTTTACAGGTTTGATCCAAAAGGGTGTTTTCGTAGCTGGGCATTACCAGGTTGGGCATGAGGTACTCAAACATGGAGCCACTCCAGGAGAGTAAAATAGACTTTTTGTTCACCCGCGTGAGTAATCTTCCAAGGGCAAACCAACTTTCAATGGGCAATTTTCCCTGGGCGATCCCCATGTAGATCCCAAAACGGGCTTCGGAGGCAAGCAGATCATAAAATCCGGGGTCGAGTAAATGTTCCTGAACATTATAACCGATCGCAAATAAGTTACTCTTCTGCTCGTACAAAAAGGTCCAGTCCATATCCGCCAGACCTTCACATTGATTGGCTAAATCTTCTGCCTCGCGTATTTGGGCAGTGCTGATCGAATAGGAGACTTTTAAGGCCAGGGAAAGCGAATCAAGCCAATCTGATTCTTCGGGTTGTACTCCGGGCGCCTTATACTTTTCGATTTCCTGCATCCATATGCCCGAAATTTTGCTCACCTCTTCATACGTGTTGGGCATCAGATGGGGGGATAATGCATTAAAAAGCGGCGGTGCCTTGGCGATCAGCTGCCAGGGTGTAAAGATCAAAAGCGATTCTTCCAACGCTCCCAATTGGGTCATCATTCGCTGTTTCCACCAGGCGGCTTGCGGATTTTCTTCTGCCGACCAATTTTCAGTAGCTTCATGGAATTGTTCCCTCAATTGTTCCAGAAGGATTTTCAGCTCATCGGCTTTCAATTCCTGCTTTTCCAGCAGGATGTTCAGGGTTTCATAGGGTGTAATAAATGCCTGCCTTTGTTTTTCATCGATAAGGTCAGCGAAAACCAGCAGGGTGTCCTGCAGGCCTTCCAGCGCCCTGACCGTAAGGATCTGTCGCTCAGGCAATGCCAGCAAATGTTGTTTGAGAATTAGTAAGTGGCCGGCCAGGTTTCCACTATCGACCGTTGAAATATACCGCGGTAATAATGGCTCCAGGGTTTCTGTATCATACCAGTTATAAAAATGACCCCGGTACCGATCCATCTGACCCATGGTGCTGAGGGTGTCTTTTGTGCGTTCAAGGAATATGGCATGGGTGATATAGCCAAAATCATGTGCTGCAACATTAGCCAACAAGGCCAATCCGATATTGGTGGGTGAGGTTCGGTGTGCTACATAAGCTACAGGTTGTTCCTGAAAGTTGTCGGGTGGGAGGAAATGGTCATTTTGTACCACAAACTCTTCGAAGTAGCTAAATGTTTTACGGGCGAGCTTGCGTAGAAAAAGGGTCTGGTTGTCGCTTAACTCCTCAACTTTTGGTGCTGAAGGCTGACTCAACCACCAGGTTATCCAGGGTGTGGAAATCCATAGGATTAAAATGGGACCCGCAATAAGGAGTTTTTCAGGAATATAAATAACGAAATAAGCGAATAGCACCAAAGCCAGAAAAGGCTCAATCCACATCACAGAATAGGAGGCAAGCAGTCCTTTTGCCTGTTTTTTTTCTTCGTTTATGGATGGATTCCATTCGAGCAGCTTTTTTCTGCTCACCAACATTCTCCATAAGGTGCGAAGAATTGCGCGGGTATTGGTATAGGCTTCAAAAGGAAGACTCACAAGAGTGAATAAGGTGCTCTTGATGATTTCATAAATTGAATTCAGCGAATTCCCCACATGCTGCCAAAATATGATCTCCTTCGGCTTTTTGATGATATTCCATAATGCGGCGATGAGAATTGGGAGAATAATAATTCCTGATACCAGCAGGGTCCAGAATAATACTGAAGGCAGACTTAACCAGGCTAAGATCAACAACAGGGTTAGCGCCGGAGGGACTACACTGCGCCGGATATTATCGAAGATCTTCCAGCGGGAAAGTCCGGAAACCGGATTTTTTACCCAGCTTCCTGCCGGTCCGGGAACATAAGGTAAAATCCAGGAAAATATTTGCCAGTCGCCCCGTATCCAGCGCGACCTACGTTTCATGTCGGCATTGTATGTCCCCGGATATTTTTCATACAACAAAACATCACTCATCAACCCCGAACGTACGTAGCATCCTTCCAGCAGGTCATGACTCAAAATGATATTTTCAGGAAACCTGTTTTCGAGGACCTTACGAAAAGTATCTACATCATAGATCCCTTTACCAATAAATGATCCTTCTCCAAAGAGGTCCTGATACACGTCTGAGGTAGCCCGGGTATAGGGGTCAATTCCAGCCTCATTGCCATGCATTCGGGTATAGGGCGTGCTTTTACCTTCAGGCAAACTCACTGCCACACGGGGCTGCATAATTCCATAACCCTTGACCACCCGTTGTTTTTTCTCATCGTACCAGGGTCGGTTAAGTGGATGGGCGATGGTCCCTATAAGTTTCCAGGCAGTACCAAGCGGGAGTTGGGTGTCGGCATCCAGGGTGATCACGTACCGGATGGCAGGAAAAATGGAAGGCTCTCCCAGGATAAATGAGAATTTTTCGGTTCCTGATCCGCGAAGCAATGCGTTCAAGTCTTCAATTTTACCCCTTTTCCTTTCATAACCCATCCAGCGGGTTTCCCGTGGATTCCATTGTCGTGGACGGTGAAACAGATAAAAAAGATCATTATTTACCCGTCCATACTTTTTATTCAGTGCTTCAATCGCCCTTTTTACCTGGCTCAGCAGAGGCTGGTCGGATGGAAGGGTTTCCTGCAAGGCATCCGGAAAATCCGTAAGCAAACCAAAATGAAGATTTTCATTCCTGTTGGCCAGATAACGAACTTCCAGGGATTCGATCAGGTCTTCAGCTTCTTCGAAAGACCCCAACATAGAAGGTATAATAACCAGTGTTTTAGCCGTTTCTGGGATATGTTTTGAAAAATCCAGGCGTGGGAGTAAACGGGGTTTAACGATTAAGGTGGAAATAAAATTAACCACGGATATCGCCAGCTGGCCAACAGCAATAAACGTTAATAAGGTAAGGACCGCGAGCAGAACTTCATTGGACGTGACAATACGAACGCGAAAAAAAATGCCGATGCTGATCAGTAAGGAAAGGAGAACGATGCTACCTATATAAATTCCCAGTCCCTGCTTTCTGCATGCATGTTGGGCTCGAAGAAAAAAGGATTCCCGAACGCTTGCCCTGAGTTTTAGTTCATCAATCCCGTTTCCGATAAGGTAATAACCTACATGGGTATGTTCCTGGTTTGATACCGAATTAGCATCTGCCTCAAGGGCCAGTGAAATAGCCAGCCGGGCCACATCCGGTTCCGACAAATTACTTTTATGGGCTAAATGTTCCACTACATGCCGATACCGGTCACGGGTAGAAAAATCCATTAAGGCATAAACATTGTTCCGGTCTTCCCGTAGAATATTTTCAACAACACTTTGTCCTTCAACAAATTCACGCCAGTCGATGGCATCCAATAAACGAAGGCTGCCAATACTGTTGCTCATTGAAACCTGGTCAGCAGCCTGTTTCTGGTTTTCTTCGTTAACCAGTTCGGCAGTTGACAGTCCGTTTTCAAAAAGCTGCCGTTCTATCCATGAAAGGGCCAGGGCCAGATCAGGACCCTTGCCCCTGAGTTGTCGTGTAAATTCAGAAACAAATGCGCTAACCATGGGCGGATTTGAACGGGCCATGTCAGCCAGAAGGAGGATCAGGTTTTTGGGTGTATGCTCGGCCGTTTCACTCATTTTTCGCGCCCAGTAATCGGCCAGATTGCTGTCGATCTTATCAATGGCGAGACGAACTGCTACCCTCCTCAAATTTTCAATAAGGGCAAGCCTGAGCATGATTGGTATGGCCCATAATTCTCCCAGTTTTAAAAATGAAACGGATTGATAAGCCTGAATAAAACGGCTTAAACTTTCAATATCTACCCTCCCGTCGCTGTGAGAAATAATATGAAGAACGATACTGTAAACCCGCGTAAGTCCGGTTGATGTATTATCAGAAATTTGGGGAAGGTTCTCGCTATACCCTTTGGGAAAGTGTATTTTGGCTATACGAATATGTTCTTCTATCAGATAGAAATTGTCGATCAGCCACTCTCCTGCCGGTGTAATCCTTTGTTTCTTTTTGATGGATTCGGTGAGGAGTTTCCGAACTTCCTGAAGGATGCTTTCATTGTCGGCGAGGCGCCAGAGTAAATGGTCCTGTACCGGCTGTGTACTCAACACATGCTTGCCGGCCAGAGATTTGCCAAGCCGTTCAAGTTGGTAAGAACTATACAATTCGGCCCTTAAAGGCTCTTCATCGAGATAGATCTGTTTTGAATTATTCGTTTGAAAAGAACCTCGTAAATCAGAGATCAGTTCATGCGCCATGGGTGTCAACTTCATACCTACTTCATGCTTTTATTCCGCAAGCCGTGGGTGCCTACATCGATCTTCTTTAGCGTGAGAAAGATACGTAAAAAATGCCTGACCTAATTACATAATTAATGATGTCGCTTACATATTTCCCATCTTTACGGGCTTTACGGGCAAACTCAAAACTGTATCTCTACTTGATTCCACATGCTGCTCAAATTGAGACTGAGGGTAAAACGAATACTCTCCGCCCATTGTTTCCCGCTTTCCGGAAATCCGCTTACAAAAACATTGCTGCTCACAGGAAAATACACGTCGAGTACACCCAAACTCAGTCCAAGTCCTGTTTCATAATAAACGAAATCATCCACCAGCAATCCATGTACATAAGGGTGAAAATACCATTTGTACTGGTATTCCAGATTCAGGCTGAACAAATAATTATCAGCACGCAGGTTATAACTCATAAAGCCACCCTGATCCATCAGCGCCATATTGGTACCCAGCCATCCTGCCTTTTGGTTGCCTACCCGGTCAATGAGGTAATAATCCTTGTTCACGTCGGGACTTCCTGCGCTAAAGAGATCGAAATAATTCGGTCCGTTGGATGAAATCCATCCTCCATAAAGCCGGGATTTTAATTTGCTTTTTTTCGACAATTTATCCGTTCGCTGGTAGATGGCCTCTGCCCTCCAATGTTTCATCCCTGTCGACTGAATATAGGTAAATCCGCCCTGGATGCGCTCCTTTAAAAGTGCATTGTTTTTCGTGCGGTTATAGCGTAGGCGGGTGCTTGCATACGATGATGGAAAGAAGCGCGCTTCAATTCCACGGTGCATAATTTCGGCATACGAAAGTGACAGCCAATGTTTTTTATGGTCAATGCGCCCGGTATGGAAGAAAAAATTAAGACTGGGTTCGATTTTATCATAGTCTGCAAAACGCTTGTATTGCGCCATGAGCCTCACCTTTTTCAAACTACGGTCGCGAATAAACCAATCGTACTTCATCAGGAAATTCCCGGCAAAAGTCTCCGAGCCCAATCCATACATGGGCATTAAAAAATAGCCGAATTTTTTACCCTGAATATCATAATTGTGCAACATAAGTCCCAACAATAAGCCATCGGCTGTATTATAACCCAGAGCTGGATGAACACGAAGCGCCTTCCAGTCGTTGCGGGTAAAACCAGGAGCCAGCTTCAGTTTTAAAGGCTCCGCTTTTCTGAACAAACCTCTGGTGCTTATACGGTTATTTCTAAGGCTCAGGTCCGGACTAAAATATCCCTGATCCACCACGATCTGATCTGCTTCCAGTCGTGGAACATGAATTTCTACGGTTCCGGTATGTCCGTCTATCCATAGCGTTTTTATAACCGAATCTTCTTTAACCAGGTACAAAGGAAAAGGCGCGGCAATAGATCCTCGGTTTTTAACGGTAAGGATAAATGAATGTTCTTCTCTTTTAATCCGTGACAAGGCATAATCGAACTGCTTTTCGGTATTAAACAATCCATCAAAAAACCAGTCAAGTTTTTTACCTGATACCCCTTCAAAAATGTATTGAATATCTCCGGGTTGAGGATGTTTGAATTGCCATGCGTCAAAATAGCGGTGCATACAGGCATCAAACGTTTCCTGGCCCAGGTATTCAGCGAGGTAATTCAATAGAAATGCCGTGCGCTGATAGGACAAAAGTCCGTATTGTAACATGGGCATTTCGATGGATGGAGTATTGATGGGGATCTGATACCCGTACGATGAATGGATAGTGGCCATCAGATAGGAATTCCAGTGCACATCGTACGTTGAATTTAAACTTTCAGGCAAACCCAGAGCACCTGAAAAAGTGCGATCAGGGTAGTACTTTTTCATGTAACGTGCTTCGATATAGGAATTGAATCCTTCATCCATCCATGCGTATTCCCTTTCATTGCTTCCAAGAATCCCATAAAACCAGTTATGGCCCACCTCATGGGTAATAACATTGTCGAGTTGCTCGGGACTTGCACCTGCTGAGATTACGGTAACCATGGGATATTCCATCCCACCACCTGCCGAAAGTGCACCCTGCACAGCCGTTGCAGCTTCGAAGGGATAATCGCCCACCCATTCCGAATATGCCTCTACCGCCCGTTTCACATAAAAGGCTCCTTTCTTCCATGCCGACTGGGTATCGGGCTTAAAGAAGGCCCAGGTTTCTATATTTTGTCCGGATGCAAGTACCGCAAGGTCTTTACGAACAACATAATTTTTAGCGCAGAAAAAGGCAAAGTCGTGGATACGGTCTTGCTTGTAGGTGATGGTTTTTAATTTCCCGATCCGGTCTTTGTCCCACTCCGAAACCGAATCTCCCTTTGGATAGTGCGAATAGTTCTGTTGACTAAGAGCATTCAGCCAGTCCTTTTCCTCCTTCTCCTGCAGTACACCAGTTGCCGCCACCCGATAGGTTGCCGGCAAGGTGATCGCCACCTCAAAACTGCCGTATTCCGAATAAAACTCCCCAAGATCCAAATAGGGCATGGCATGCCATCCTTCCCTGTCGTATACTGCCGGCTTCGGATACCACTGGGATATCTGATAGGATCGCCCTACATGGCCCAATCGACTAAAATCTCCGGGAAGTTTGACGGTAAAAGGAGTGGCGATGGTCGTTGAGCTTCCCGGGTAGAGCGGTTCCCTCAGGATCACTTTACAAATATCGCTATGTTCAGGATGGTAATCCCAGGTTAAGGCTCCCTTTTTATCCGCAAAATTCAGGCTGTCGATCCATCCCCGTGCTTCCTCTCCGGCAAATTGAAACCGGCTATTATTGTTCCTTACCAATTGTTTGGCCAAGGCAGTCGTATTGTTTTTATAGGCATTAGGCCAAAGATGCATATAGATAAAATGGAGGGTATCGCCCGAGTTATTGGTATACCTGAGTTCCACTTCGCCATACAGCATATGCAGGGAATCATCCAAGCGAACCGCGATCTTGTAGTTAACTTCCTGCTGAAAGTAGGGCTTACTATTTTGGGAGAATAAGGGAGAATAAAGCATGAAGCTGCAAACGAGGATCACGAATTGACCCAGTTTTTGGTTTATACGGGTTCTCATAGATTCAAAAATAACCCGAAGGAACGGAAAGCTGATTAAATTCTATTCAACAGCCCCGGATTCGTTTATAATTTTCAGGGAAGATCGTATCTTCGATTCACCAAATCATGAAGAGAAAACTACCTGCCTTGCTATGCGGGCTGCTTTTATTTGCCGCTGCAGATGCACAAATTGCCAAACAACGTGTTGTACTTATTGATGTCGAAACAGATGCTCAGGGACCATCCATAACCCTTCGCTGGAATAATGTTGCCGGAGTTACCGGGCATTCTGTGGTTCGTAAGGAAGTAAACAACTGGGGATGGCAACCCTTAAAAATACTCGGCGCCCAGGATACTGTATTTACGGATACGACCGTAGAAATCGGGAAGATCTACGAATATTATGTGCAAAGACAAATCAGCACTACCTACCTGTATGGATTTGTGGCAACAGGTATAGAAATTCCTGAAATTCATTACAGGGGCGAAGTTTTTATTGCACTCGACAGCGCTTTAAATGCTGCCATACCTGAAAAATTAACTGAATTTTATACGACTCTGGTTGGTGATGGATGGCGGGTTCATCCCGTTGTTATATCTTCCTCCTGGGGGGTGGTGCAGGTGAAAGACACGATTAAAAAATGGCACCTCATTAATCCTCACCGGCATAACACCCTTCTGCTATTTGGGGATATACCTGTGCCTTATTCCGGGAACCTGAATCCGGATGCGCATCCCGACCATTTAGGAGCCTGGCCCAGCGATGTTTATTATGGCGAATTTGCAGCCAACTGGACCGATGCAAACAACTACCCCGGGGCAACACGCCCGGAAAATGTAAACCTGCCCGGTGATGGGAAGTTTGACCAAACCAGTATTCCGGGTGAACTGAAATTACAGATCGGAAGGGTTTATCTCGATAATCTCACCCTCTTTGGCCTTACCCGCGACAGTTTATACACCCGCTACCTGACCAAAGACATTGCATACCGTATGAACGAGTGGAATGTGCCAAGAAGGGCGCTGATCGATGATGCACTGGGTGCCCTGGGGGGTGAATATCCCGGCAGAAACGGATTTCAAAATGGAAACGCCCTGTTCGGCGCCGAAAACACAATTACCGCCTACGACACATTCATTAAAATTTTACGCACTGAACCCTATTTATTCAGCCATGCCAGTTCAACAGGTGGGTATACCAGCAATAAACAACTCAACTCATCCATGTTCAAAACGGCCACCTACAGCGTTTTCCAAACCTCTTTTGGAAGCTACCATGGCGATTGGGACATCAACAATAACCTGCTCCGTGCAGAAATTGCCGGCCCCGGATACGGACTCACTGCTGTTTGGGCGGGCAGGCCGCAATGGCATTTTCTTCATATGACCATGGGAGCTCCAATTGGTTTTTCAGCCAACGTAACGC
Source organism: Bacteroidota bacterium (assembly GCA_003531115.1). Classification (GTDB taxonomy): domain Bacteria; phylum Bacteroidota; class Bacteroidia; order UBA8524; family UBA8524; genus UBA8524. The sequence continues at coordinate 12,694 of DQHT01000042.1, forward strand.
AGAATAATTTTATTGATGGAAATCATCAGACCTACGATCCGGGGTACGGTGCAGGCTGGGTGCACGTTGCTTTAATGGGCGATCCAACTTTAAGGCTCCATGCCATGAGCCCTGCAAAAAATGCAACAGCTACAACGATCAGCAATAACGATCAGGTTAGCCTGGCTTGGGATGCCAGTGATGATACCACTGTAATTGGCTATCATATTTACCGCTCCGACACCCTCTTCGGCATTTGGAACCCTGTTACACAAGTCCCTGTTAACAGCCTTACTTATACAGATATACACCCCCTCAAAGGAAACAATTGGTACATGGTACGGGCCGTGAAGCTGGAAAGCAGTCAGGGTGGTACGTATTACAATATGAGCCAGGGTGTATTCAGCAGTGCCCATGCGGCGAATGGCGACGGCACACTGCTTGGAACCGACCTGGCAAATGCCAGAATACGGGTATACCCAAACCCGGGCACAGGCATATTTCATCTTGAACTTCCGGCTACGGTAAGTGGTAATGTGTTGGTATTTGATATGACAGGTAAGGCCGTATTTGAAGCAACAGCCCAAAGTAACATGATAGTGAATCTGACTCAGCTGCGATCAGGAATTTATCTGATCCGGGTAGGTGAATACAGTGAAAAGATTGTAGTACAACCCTGATAAGAGGAACTTTTAGGTTCCCCTCCATTCAGGCCGCGGCCGGGAGAGCCTGCCAGCGGCCTGAAAGGTATATGTCGCGATTGAGCAGATCTTTGACATACTTGGAGGGAAAATTCGTATAATCTATAGACTATGAACGCAATGTTTGCGCCAAAATTATGTCTGTCGATATATATCGTCTAATAGACGCCACCGGGCTTCGTTTGGTTGCCAGAAGTGCAAAAATAAATTCAGAATTTTATCCAGGGCATTTTTTTTTGCATTTCTATACGCTTTATCTCATTGTTTTTTAAGAATTTACGATGAGCTTCGGTATCAGGAAACCTGGGCCTGTGTTCGTTGGCATTTCTGAGCTGACGCAGTTCTTTGAGTTGTTCCCGGGTCCAATCATCCATACAAACCCGGCAAAATTCGTCGAAAACCGACTCCGTTGCGGCATAATTCGGATGAACCAGGTCAAGATCATACCAGCGATAATCGCGAAGTACATCAATGATCCATTCGTAGGCAGGGAAATAATATACCTGTTCAAAGGTGCCTTGTAACTGGTGTACGGCTTCGATCAGGTGCGCCTTGGAACGATTGTTTGCCACTACCCCGTCGCGGATATGCCTCACCGGACTTACCGTGAAGATGAGCTGTAGATCGGGATATGTTTTCTGCAATCCTGGGATTAGGCTGCTGAAACGTTGAACGATATGATCAACGGTCAATAATTCCTTTTCAAAAGCATCGGCAGGAAATTGATGGCAATTGGCAACGAGCTGCCCGGTCTTTTTATAGCGATACGCAAAGGCTGAACCCAAAGTAATGATCAAATGGCGGGCATGGGGTAAAAACGAAGCAATAGCATCGATTGCCCCATTCATATTCCGGATCGCGTCTTTTTCATTGAGGGCTGCAAAATCCGAATGGAAATCCAATGACTGGTAGCGTTCATTGGCAAACACGATTTCCTCTTCATGAACGAATCTGCCGTCGAGCGCACGTTCCAGGTGTCGGCATAACGAATCGGGATCAAAGAGGATACCTCCCGGATTGGAGAGAGTGGAAAAATAAAGTTTTGAAAGCGCAAGCCCGATATTATCTGTAAAACAGGAACCCAATAACAAAATGGGGTCCCGGTGATGGATCAGGCAGTGTGGCTTTTCAAAATGCAAATCCAGCATCCATTTCATGCTTCGAAGGTATTGGGATAATATGGGAATCCATAAAAAAAGCCATCCCCGAAAGGATGGCTTTTTACAAAGGTTTGGATCGCCGCGCCTATCTTATTAGCGTGACCGTTCCGTTATAGGTTTTCTCCGGCTCACCGCGTAATTGGTAATTGATCACGACATAATACACACCGGCTGGTAAATCGGCTCCTGTATTATTTTTCTTACCATTCCACGGATCATTAGGATCGGTACTTTCAAACACTTTTTCTGAGAACCTGTTGTAAATCTTGATCTCATACTTATCGTATCCTTCGATCTCCACTTTGAAGAAATCATTGATCTCATCGCCATCAGGAGTGAATACGTTAGGAATATTGATAAAGGTTTGATAGGTATTACAAATAACGAAATCCGCTGTATCGTAACATCCTTCAGGACTTTTGGCTACCAATTGTACGGTATGACATCCTTGTCTGTCACCATAATTATACTGTGCATCCGGGCAGTTAACCGGATCCGCAGTAGGACAAGGTATAAAGGCGCCACCATCTTCGAACTTCCACCAGAATTCTATACCATTTGTTGAGGTATTGGTGTATTTAAAGACCGGCATTCCTGTTGTGTCAGTAGTGAAACTTGCATTCACTTCACGAACATTGATTACAAGGGCTTTTGATTGTTTACACTTAGGCTCTCCAAGTGGAGGGGTATAATCCGGATTCAGCCTGACCACATATGTTCCTGTTGAAGCGTAGGAATGGGTGACTATCCTTCCGCCCTGTGCTTCAGTGAGCGTAGTGTCATTACCATCACCAAAATCCCAGTTAAATACAGTGTAAGTCGAATCGGAGGTATCTGTAAAGGTGATGATCTCATTCGGACAAACATCAATTTTAGAAGGAATAAAGTTCACCTTTTTCTCAGGCAATACCGTTACCTCAATCTTTTTCGGTGATGGAGGGTAAGTGGCAATACACCATTCTTTGGTCAATGAAACCGTATCTCCCTGCTCCAGGGTGATCTGATATGTACCTGGTTTGGTATAGGTGAAGTACATTACCGAATCCGAATTAGTTGTGATCGACGTGCTGTCTGGGTCACCAAATCTCCAGGTCCACTTGGCATTCTTTGTAGGATCTATAGTAAAGTTTCCGAGATAAACGGTATAGGGCACACATCCAATCGAGTCGATGGTGAAATCGAACTTCGGTTGAGGACCTGCTATACTTACCGTACTTACCAGGGTATCCCAACAACCCATCCGGGTTAAAATGATCAGTTTTACATCGTAGTCGCCAAATCGTTCGTACACATGCGATGGGTTCCGGATCGGTGGTGAGTTCGGGTTATCGATATCGGTATCGGTTATTGGAGAACCATCACCAAAATCCCATATCCAGCGGATCACACTATCACAGGCAACACCATAGGTTAGTCGACATGGGTCATAAATTTTCGAAGAGTCGAAGAAGTTTACAATTGGCTTACAGAGGTTGACACTCTCTTCGAATCCGAAATGTGCTTTTCCGCCTGTCACATCAACTTCCAGGTGCAGGGTATCTCTGCAACCAATAGAGTCCATAAATTCAGCTCTGACACGGTAGTGCCCGGGTACATTGTAAGAAACGGTGATCGGGTTAAAACGGATGGTTGTAAACCCTACGCCCTGACCAAAATCCCAACGGGTAGTTTCATGAAGGGGTTGTGGAATCCTTGCAGATCCATCAGGATGTTTAAAGCGGTTACCATCTCTCCAGTAGTTCCATGGAATAAACTGAGCTCCGGTGATCGGATCTGGCTCCAGTAATAAATACAGGGAAGTATCTCCAAATTCGATGGTCTCATCTTTACATATGAGTTTTTTATCCTGACCGATGGCTTTGGCAAAACCAACGACCACATAATGTACACTTGATGTATTGGTACATCCGTCTTTGGTATTGGCACTTGCCAGTACAGCATAACGGCCCGGCTCTCTAAATGTAAGCCTGCGTTTGGTTTTAATTCTTAATTCAGAACCGCAACCCAACAATCCTCCTTCAGAAGGAGTCCAAACCAGGGAGTCAATTTTTTTGGCTATACCCGTACGATCTACATAGAACGTTAAAATATAGTTGACGAAAGTACCGGTACGTGCATCGTATTTATTCCGATAAATGGAGTCGATATAGGTAAATCCTTTATTGTAGTCGTTATCCAGGGTAAAGTCAACGTTTGCGTTGATACTCAAGGCTTCCAAACTGTCATGGTATTCTCTGATAAAGGTCAGTTCCACTTCAAGTGGCGCACAACCATATACAGTATCCAGGGTAAATTCAGGATCCGAATTGATATAGTTGAGCATGTTGTGGTACCATCTTTCATCAATACAAGGTTGTTTGGTATATGGATCATAACCATTCTGAACGCGAAGTCCCACTGTAATTCTACCACAACTGTCGGCCAGCTTGCCGGTATAGTCATAGTAGATAACGTTAGGCCACTGAGGCATGCTCATGGTTCCTAAAGGCCATGGAGTGATCGGGTCAAGAAGGAATCCTGCCTGAGGTGTCCATTTATCCAGGATGGTTGGTGAGTTATCCAAACGGTCGAGCAGGGAGTCAAAGTTCATCCATACATGCTGACGGGTACAACCTGGTGTGGTTTCTGACCAGTCAAAATTCACCCCGTAAGTTGGGTTCGAACCAAGACAGAATACAGCTTTAGCGGGTTTCACTTTCATTCCAAGCGCATTTGGTGGCTCCAGGGCAAGTAAAACCGTTGAGGTAGCTTCACATTCAATCCCTTTCTGGAAGTTCGGGTTGATATACCATCTTCCGTAAGTCGTATCATATTCACCCGTCCAATATTTCTGGGTAGGGTCATTAACCCGTTTATAATCTACTTTTTCTGCAGGGCAATATGGATTGTATACCCATACCGTATCTCCCGCCACGATCTGGGCAGGGTAGTCAAAAATTGAATCCAGGGTCATGTACGGAACAAAACGTGCTGTATCATTAAATACCCCACCATTTGCATAATTATACCCATCATCCGGCAATACCCGGAAGGTTGTATCGGTTATGGTTAAACGAACGGTATAACATGCTTCTTCACCCGGGGTATACCAATGTTTTGGTTTTGGGTCACGGGAAAAGTTACAGTTCATCCATTTTCCATTGGCGTCCCATACATTTTGCATGTATTTCGTCCATGTAGTACACTGAGGCGCGGTTTGATCCCCAAAATCCCAAACGGTACGGGTGTGGTCATCCTGTCGCCTGCCGCCCCATGATCCAAAGAAGTTGTCGAACATAACCAATTCATGAAGGATCACGGTAGCCGGATCAGCAAGTGGTTTTTCAACTACCCCCATCGACACACCATTCCAAACAAATACTTCGATGATATTTTCTTTTTTCCGGGAAGAGTCGGTCAGTTCGATCAGCACCATATCGTTTTGTTTCAATATGCTTGGAGCTGGTTTAGGAATATCATTCAGGATAAGGCTATCGTTGAATGCAAAAGAAGAGTTGTTTTTAAAATACACCGTGTCCTTGATCTGACACTGGTGCCTCAGCGAATCGGCAATTATATCCGGAACGCCTTTGCTGTCAATAGCGGCAGCAGGTCCCTTGGTTAACACATCGATGGATGAGAAAAACGGGCACCCCGCTATGGTTCCTTGTATCGTAACCGTATAAATATTTGGTGCGGTAAAACTATGCCGGGCACCTTTAAAGTTCCTGTTATTGAAGTTCTGAGGACCTGAATCCGGATCATCAAATACCCAAAGGAAATTCACCGGCCAGCTTAATGGATCGATATTGTGTGTAAATGTAAAGTCGTTGCCAACCTGACACTGTGCATCTTTTCCGTTTGACTCTTCGATTACCAGTTGTGGATTTACGTTACAAGCAAATCCTTTTTTAATTGTAGTATCCCAGCAGTTCGAATCGTCCTGAACGATCAGGGTTACATCAAAACATCCGTGTTTTTCATAAATATGGGTGGGTTCCCAGTAGCAGGAGTCCATTCCCGAGCCTTTAATTCCTGACTCATAGGTCTCTCCGTCTCCAAAATCCCAGTAATACTTTTTAACCCTGTTATAAGCAACCCGGGAAGTATTCTGAATAGGGACAATCGTTTTACCACAGGCAAGTTGTGCTGTGGTAGTGAAATCTACCCCAATATCTTCAGTAATATATACTCCTTTGATTAATCTAAAGTCGTCGGCACATCCTTTATCGTTTTCAACACGAAGAAAAGGATCCATAAACCCGCCGGCTGCACCGGGATACGAATGGCAGTATATCCCACCCGGGCCCGTAGAAAAATCCTGTCCCCCGTCGCCAAATAGAAATTCAGCTTTTACCAGAGTACGGTTTGTACCCGGGGTGGATTTGTCTTCGAAACAAAACAAGTTGTTTTTGTAACACTGGTAAGGCGCGCTAAGCAAAACAAAATTTGATGTTGGTTTTGCGTGTACTTCCAAATTTACGGTATTGGTACAGCTCGCCCCTCCCGCAGTAGTAATCGTTACTGTAATCGTAACAGACTGCATTCCGTTGTGGGTAAACTGAGCCACTCCTCCAATGGCACTTTGCCCGGAACTGGTTGACCAGTTAACGACATCGCCCATGCTGGTTGCAACACTGAAAGCTGCGGGATCTCCTTCACAGACTTCAATCGGACCGGTTATGGTACAGTTCTGAGCTGTGGCCACATTCCAACCCAAAGAAATCAGGATCACTGCAACGAGTGATAAAAATTTCAGATTTGTCAGGTAATTTTTCATCATACTTATTTTCAAATAATGATCGGGTTTATTTCGAATTCGATCCTCGCCCCTACAGGCAAAGGTATCAAAATAACTTACTTTTTTTGTCATGGTTTTCCTCCCTATTCTTTTATCAATGTGATCGTTTCTTTCGCTTGTTCCATTTTGCCCCCGGCAAGCGCATAATCAAGTATGCATGTATAAAATCCGGGTACAATCTGGTTTTGTTTGTATTTATCTCTTCCATCCCATTCCTCTTTTGGATCCGTAGATTCAAAAACGAGCTGAGACTGGCTATTAAAAATATAGATATGGTAGAATGTGGCACCTTCGATATCAACTTTGTAACCATCGTTGATTCCATCGCCATCAGGGGTAAATACATTGGTCAAGCGTGGGGCTTTTACTTCAAATACCACATTGTTTCTGAATTCCAGGCTGGCTGAATCGGTACAGCCAAATTTGTTCGTTACCTGCGCACTCATGCGGTGATCCTTCGGTAAAGCGTCGTACAATTGGATGTTTCCGTTGCTCATCATTCCGCCGTCCAGATACCAGAGTGTTTTAACTCCCTGGCCGGCTTCGAAGGCATAACGCCCTCCTCCCATATCAGTTTTACTCAGTTTAACTTCCGGCAATGGATTTACATATAGGAATTGTGCCTTTTTATGGATGGTTTCTCCGTCAAGAATGCGGCATTCCATATGGTAAAGTCCGGCCGTGGTCATCGGGTAATGGGTCTGTTCTGTTCCTTTTACGCCTCTGTTCAAACAACTGCCGTTGATCCAAACTTCATACACACAATTATCTGCATTGAGTAAGAAAAGCTTATAGGTCTGACCTTCGCACAGCATCGTGTCTTTTTGTGAAAAACCAAATATTGGTGTTTTAGGTTTAAGCTGCGCCTGGGGTTGTCCCTGAACCCCGGGAATTTGAGGACCCTGAGGAACCTGAGGTGTAGCGGGTGTAGCGGGTTGTACCGTAAGCGCAGATTGAGCAAACGGGTTCCCCTCCGCTCCTGTTTCTGTTTCCCGGCGAACAATAGGGTTTCTGTCTGGTCCCTGATCGGAAGACTTTGTTGAAGGCAGGATCACTTCCGAGGGCTGATCCGGTGAATTTACCTTTTCAATGGCGTTTAATTCAGCCGGCTTGTCTGAAACGACAGCCACTTCACTGTTTTCCTGAGTATTTTGCCGGTTCGCCATGTACCACACCGAGGTAGTAACTACCCCTGCCAATACAGATCCCAGTATCCATTTTCCGGCTATGGAAAGGCCCTGTCCAAGTATTCCGCTTCCGAGCTGACTTTGTACCGCCTGGAAAACGCCTTCAGGAGCCGGTATATTGATATGTTCCACCGTTTCACGAATGGCAGCATCAAACTGAAGATTTTGATTGAGGGAATCCAATGATGATTCCATAGCCTCCCAAACTCCTTCCGGAACTTCCGGATTGAGAGAAGCCAGCTGCTCGCGCAGTTGCTCATCAAAGGGGGTATATGGATTATTCGTTTTCATGGATATGAGAATATTCTCCTGATAACATTTCCTGTAAAATTTTTCTTGCCCGGGAGAGTTGGGACTTCGATGTACTTTCACTGATTCCCAGCATTTCGGCTATTTCCTGATGCTGGTACCCTTCTACAATAAAAAGGTTAAAAACTGCCCGATAACCGGGTGCGAGTTCCTGAATTTTTTTCAGAACGAACTGTACATCCATTTTTCGCATTTCAGGTAAATAACTCAGTTCCGATTCAAAATCATTGACATCTTCATGAAAGATTTTGTTCTCTGGTTTTCTGAGCGCTTCCAAACACCCATTCACCATAATACGGCGTATCCAGCCTTCAAACGACCCATCTCCCTTAAAGGAAGCCAGATTTTGAAAAACCCGGATAAAACCTTCCTGAAGAAAGTCTTTGGCCTGATCCTGCCCCTGGCTGTAGCGTAAACAAACGGAATACATCTTTTGCGAATACTGGTTATACAACAGTTTTTGGAAAGTTTTATCCCCTTTCAGACATCCTTGCACTATGTTCCTTTCCTGCTCTGTCATTAAAGGTTCCTCTCCTTACTGTTTGCTAGATGCGTATCCGGTGTTCCGGGTTGCAAGCACGATGCACAATTTTTACTTTTTTTTGAACTCTTCCAGATTGAGGGTCAATGCAAACTGATGGCTGCTTTTACCCGGAAAGAAAGAAGCCAGGGCATAATCGAAACGAAGGCGGGATATTTTTATCCCTACCCCCCACGAAAATCCGGTAAGTCCTTTGCCCTCATCCCAGGTCATTTCTGCCCGGCGCTGGTGGTTATAAGCTACCCTGACCATAAAATTAGGACCGAATACCAGTTCCGATGCCAGGATCACATGGCGAAATGCATTATCGCCAAAGCCAACCTTTTGTTCTTTTTCCTGGTCGTCGAAACTCAGGTTTTGCGAACGGTCGTTTGTATTGATATAAGCGATCTTCCAGGTTTGTAAATTATGAAGAACGGCGATCAGTCTTAATGGGGCATGTTTCAACTTTCTGGAAAATGACCATTGAATTTCAAAAGGCAGGGGTTCGCGAATACCGGTATAGGTCTTGAATTGGATACCGGCATTCCGAATCAGCAGGGCAGTGGAAAACAACCCGCTGTCAGAGGTATAGGATCCTGAAAAATCCAGGGCTGCACCAAAACTTTTATAGGTTTCGAGTTGGGAATAAATGAGTTTGGCATTTACACCATAGCCCCATTTTCCGTCCTGATTTCCATAGCCGGCCTGAAAAGCGTAATCCGCTGCCCGGAATATCCCTTCTTCATTGCCGAGCGCATCGCGGGCAACAAACTGGCCGTAATTGGTATAAAGTATCCCCATCGAAAACGTTCCAATGGAATCATCATGTTTTACATAATTCACCTGGCCAATATTGATATCGCTGAAATAATTCACATAATTCATAGCCAGATGCCGGTGCATGGCGGACGATAGTTGCGAAGGAAGCACAAAACCGATATTTGGATCCGAGTCGGCGATAGCGATGGGAGCTCCGCCTAACGCGGCAAGACGGGGTGAGGGCTGAAGGTTTAAAAACGAATAAGCCCCTCTTCCTCCAATTTGAGCCGAGGCAGAAAGCAGGAGGAAGCAGGAAATGCTGCTAATGAGTATACGCATGGTTGAAAGGCTAACGAATTTCATGCTTGCTTATTTTCTTTGGCTTTAGCTTCATTCCACCAGATATCCATTTCTTCCAGGGTCATTTTTTTCATTTCCAGTCCGGCAGCCTCTGCTTTCGATTCGATATATTCAAAGCGTTGTTTGAATTTAATATTCGTTTTTTCCAGGGCATCATCGGGGTTAATGCCTTCAAATCGGGCATAATTTACCAGGGCAAAAAGCAGGTCTCCAAATTCTTCTTCCCTGTCTTTTGTTGTGGTAGCTGTTTCAAATTCCAGCAATTCCTCCTCCACTTTCTTCCATACCTGTTGTTTATCCGGCCAATCGAAACCCACCTGCGCTGCTTTTTCCTGCATACGGTAAGCCTTTACCAGGGAAGCCAAAGAAGCAGGTACACCGGCTAGTAATTGTTTATTGCCACCGGTTTCCTTCATTTTTATTTGTTCCCAGTTGCGTTTTACGTCGTCATCGTCTTTTACGATCACATCCCCATAAATATGCGGGTGACGTACAATGAGTTTTTCACAAAGCGCATTTATCACTTCGGTAATCGTAAAATCACCCGTTTCAGAAGCAATTCGGGCATAAAAAACGATATGGAGCAAAACGTCACCCAGCTCTTTTTTTATTTCCTGGCTGTCTTTTCTGAGTATCGCTTCACTCAGTTCATACACCTCTTCGATCGAAAGATGGCGCAGACTTTCCATCGTTTGTTTTTTATCCCAGGGACATTTTTCACGGAGTTCATCCATGATGTTGAGCAAACGTTCAAAAGCAATTAATCGGGCATCGGTCATCGCCCTCAAAGTAACCGAATTTGTATCAGTTTTCAGTGTTCAGTTTTCAGTGTTCAGCAGATTTGCGGTGGGACACTGAAAACTGAACGCTGAAAACTGAACACTCTAATTAAGAATATTGTTTGCGTATAAGTATTCGTATAGGCTGCTTTTATAGTTTTTACCGATCGGAATTTGTTGTTCTCCGAGTTCAATTTTGTTTCCGGAGATGGATTTGATCTCTCCAATGCGCACGATAAAGGAGCGGTGTACGCGAATAAAGCGGTCGCTCGGGAGGCGCTCCTCCATTTTTTTCATGGTTTGAAGGGTGATGATGCGTTTTTCATTGGTATGAATTTTCACATAATCGGCGAGGGCTTCGACATAGTGGATGTCGTCGTAGCGAAGTTTAACCAGCTTTTGATCGGCTTTTACAAAAAAGTGATCTTCTCCTTCTACAGGCATGCTGAAAGATAGAGGCTGGTGTTTGAGTTGATAAAGTTCTCTGGCTTTTTTCACGGCTTTTTTAAATCGGTCAATAGAAATAGGTTTCATCAGGTAGTCGACCGCATCGAGGTTAAATCCTTCTACCGCGAAATTTGGATGAGCGGTGGTGAACACGACCATAGGCGGCGACTCAAGCGATCGGAGAAAGTCAATACCTGATATCTCCGGCATTTGTATATCCAGAAAGATCAGGTCGACGGGCAGTGTTTTAAGGGCTTCCCGTGCCTCGATCGCATTATGGCATTTCCGTAGCAGTTGAATATCCTGCTCGGATTCCAGGTAAGATTCAATGACATCCTGGGCTAGAGGCTCATCATCGACGATAATGCAGTTTAACTTCATTCAAGCTTAAGTTTGAGTTGAACTTCGTACTGTTCGTCGGATTTAGTTTGGTTCAGTTCATACCTTCCGGGGTACAAAAGTTCCAAACGTTTTTCAACATTTTGGTTTCCAATGCCCCCTTCGGATACGTTTAAGACCACTTTCGGGTCTAAAACGTTGTTTCTGACGCTAAAAAAAAACCAGTCATCCGTCAATTGTGCAGCTACGTTTATAAATCCCGCCTCTGTCGAATTGCCCAAACCATGCTTAAAAGCGTTTTCCACAAAGGGAATCAGGAGCATGGGTTCGATACGGGCCTTTTCAAAAGATCCGTTCAGATCCAGTGTAATATTTGCCCGGTGTCCGAAACGGAGACGTTCTATTTCAATATAATTTTTCAGGTAATTGATCTCCTTGGCTAAAGGCACTTTGTCGTAAGCCGATTCATAAAGGAGGTACCTGAGAATTTCAGAAAGTTTCAGGATCACCTCCGGAGTTTGATCGGATTTTTTGAGGCTCAGCGAATACAGGTTATTCAGGGAATTGAATAAAAAGTGGGGATTGATCTGGTTTTTAAGGTATTTCAGTTCCGTTTCCCGGTTGAGTATACTCAGTTCACGGGCTTCATTTTCTTTTTTGAACCAGTCGAAAAACAATTTGGAGGCACTGGTAATGATCACCGTATACGAAACGCCCATGGCATTGACAAAAAAGAAGCGCGAATTCCATACCAGAGCGGTACTGGCCACATCGCGATTCAGGAGGTACAGGATATAGAGTATGGGATAACAAACCAGGCTAATACTTAGCAGCAGGGCAATAGAATAGCTGAGATAGAGCTTCTTTTGCAGGAGGGCCGGAATAAGGAAATAGAGGTTAAAATAAGTGACCAGCGCATGAAAAAAGAGGGTTACCCCCACATTTTGCAACCTGAGCTGAACCGAGCTTTGGTCGTCGAAAGAGGTCAGGACCCAAAAGGCGGTATAAAACAGCCAGAACAGCAGATGATGGTAACCGGTTTTCCGAAGTTGATTGAACCAGTTCGCAAGGCGGAACATGTTACAAGAATGCGAAAATTAATAAGACTGGCGGTCGTCTTTCTCGCCAAAGAGCCGGAAATAGTCGACCACAGCATTGCCGAGGTGGATGATATAGATGCCACCCTGAAAATAGGAGGTTTTGTTTTTATCCTCTTCCTGTACTTCGGCCTTTTTGTTTTTCAGGAATATGGAGGAGGTTAGTTGAAAAAGCGCAATATTTCCGATGATCAAGCCGATCAGGAGGATTTTGACACGATTCTTGCGGAAGAATGAGTAGCTTTTTCGCATTTAAACAAAGTTAAAGCATTTTCTGATTATCCAAAATCGTACCAGTATATTTGTAAGACTATGACAACCATCCTCCTGGCCATATCGATCATGGGCATTGCCTTCGCAGGTTTTGCCGTGCGTTTATTTTTTATCAAAGATTCCAATGTGCACGGCGGGTGTGCCGGAAAAAACCCACTATTATCAAAAGAAGGGGTTGCCTGCGGCGTTTGCGGCCAGATACCGGCAACGGAAGGTTGCGGCGAGGAGAATTAAGATACCCTTAACCCATCTCCCCAACCCAAAAGAAAACCCCGGAAAGCCGGGGTTTTTATAAGGTAAATATTCAATTTCTACGGTATTCGCTCCGCAATAAATTTCACTTCCTGCATAGGTAAGTCGCCTGTCGATTTATCCCTTTGCCAAAATTTGAATTCAAACGTAGAATAATCCTCCGACCATTTGATGACGGGTACCTCGTCGATAAATTCCGGGTCGTAAAGGCCGGTTCGATTCTTCACATCACATTGGACGGTGGTAGGTAGTCCGTAATTGCCTTCAATATAGGATATCCTATGGTCGTGAACAAATCTGCCATTCACTTCTAAGACATATTTACTGCCATTCAGCCCATTGTAATTACAGGAAGTATCAGGAAAGTCTAACAGATACAATCGGCTTGGAAAATCCGGATTAACATCAATTCGTATGTCCTTTAGCGTTTTACCAGGATCATTTGAAAAATAACCTCGATAGTTCCCTTTTGTCGGGCTCATTTCAAAAGGCATAAGTTCTAAAGACCGTACCACGGTGTCGTAACCATCATCGTTTGTGCAAACGGATGACTTGTGGTTATACACAATGCAGGTCACATCAATTGTTCCCAAATTCGCGAAAGAAAGGCTAAAATTCTTCCCTCGGAAGGTTCTCGGGTCGTTACCTACTTTCCACCAAACACTGTCGCAGGATTTATCTTCCAAATCAAAATTAACCAGTCCGGCACCGTAAATTCGGGTGATACTATACCAATGGTAATTTTGCGCAGGGATATAGCCGTCCAGAGTCGCTCTGAAATTAAAGTAAGCGGTGGCTTCTTTAACGCCCTCACAAGGGTCGTCCTTTCTGCAGGAATTGAGTGCGAACGGTACTACTAAGGTGAATAATAATAATAGATACTTTAGGACTTTCATCAGTTCACTTTAACGAATTTAATGTTTTTTTGGCGTTTACCCACCTGGACATTCAGAATGTACACACCTGGTGCTAGGAATGATGTCTCTATCGGAATTTTACTCTCAGAATCAGGCGTTTCTGTTCTGGAAAGCATTTGTTTTCCTGACATATCGAAAATCGTTATCGAAGACTCACCTGGATCAAGTCCCGACAAATAGAGCGTTTCATTGACCGGATTTGGATAGGCGAAAATCTGCAATGGTACCTCATGAGTTTCATCATCGAAAGGATGTTCACCCCCTTTTTTACTGTATTTGGCTAGATCCTCATAAACATTCCCTCTACAGTAATCAATGAGTTCCGTTTCCGTTGGCTGATAGGCTGAAAGATCAGTTGTATAGTCACATTGCGCCTTTAAATCTACGATTTTCATATTCAGAAAAGGTAATAAGTTATTGCTTGGAATAACATTGATTTGTCTTGTTGCCTCAATATTGGATCCTGGAAGAATAATCGCGCCAGAGTTAATTTGCACCGTGCCATGCGCCTTTAGGTTTAATGGTACCGTCTGTCCGGAACTAAATACAGGGTCGACAACGTAGTCTTCAAAAACATCTACCATATTCCATGGATTAGGCGGATCTAAATTCAAAATTCTGTCTGTTCCACTGCTATAAGAGGAATAAGTAAATGGGCCGGTACCGGTAATTTTTTCTACATCAACCTGGTAAGTTGACAAAAAAAGCACATCCTGAGTTTGTGGGTCTACAAACTGATCATTCCTTTTCAGTATAACTTTCACCTGAAGATAAATTTCCGGAGTCTCCTGATCTTGATTTCTAAATACCTTAAATCGAATATCCCTGAGACAATTCAATGGTACCCATGGGGTTCTGAAAGTATTGGGTAAATAATTATTAATTGGATCTAAACTGAGTTCCATAAAGTTTCTACGAAGATTTTCAGCCAGACTTTCATTGTAATTGTATCTGTCAAAAGCTATCTGTTCTTTATATTCAAGGGGGAGATGATTGCCCCAGCATTCGCCTAAATAATCCGAAATTCCGGGTTGGACCCATTTTTCCCTTAACTTAATTACCCAGGAAGCTTCTATATGATCAATGTCCTCAATTGTTAATTGAGAAGGCGGGTTGAGTACAAACTTGATTGCATCCCCATCCAACTTGTAATATTGAACCTTATGACGATTTTTCTTTTCCTCAAATTCCAGGTATTTATCATGATCATCATGTTCTGGATTGGAACTATGCGGATTACTGCAAGGGAGACTATACTCATAATAATTCACTTTAGGGGTTTTGAATAGATTGAATATGCCCAGCGAATTATTATAAATTGGATAAGGGGCCGGATCCAATGTAGGATCTACTTCAGCACTTGGCGTATAAAACTGTTTATAGCCATAGTTCTGAATCTGCCCAAAAGTTCCACCATTTCCACGAAGATCTACAATCCCTGCTGAAGCATTTTTTGCATCATCACTCTTTTTCCCTCCATTGATAAAAAAATTCACTAGTTCAAGTCCTTTGCTTATCACCGCACCATATTTAGGAATCATCTTAACAAACTCCGCTGCTTTTGTCAACGCTGTTGCTTCAGCTTTGCTTTTATCCTTTTCGGGACCCGGATTAAGGTCATCTGTTGCTTTCGATAAATCACTAATGAGTTTGAGTGCATCATCATAAGTTCCTAAACCTTCATTTAAATCAGACAGGACAGAGGTATGCTTATTGGCCGTGACATTACCATTTTGAACTACACCATCAATAATGTTACTTCTTGCTGTAAAATTAAAGCTTGATTGATTGTTAAGGCAAACCTGAACATTAAATGCCGGTGGCAGAATTTGGTTAGTATAATCTCGCCAGCAAACACAAGGGTCATAATTAAGCGGGAAATCTGCATACAGCCAATAATATTGACCCTGTGGAAAGTTTACCACATGATTAAATACCTTATGACCCGCAGTAACGTTAAATCGATCAAGCGCAAAAGTTGCCTGATTTCCTTGTGAAAGATAAGCAGTACCAGTACGTCCATTATCATCTACATGCGTAAGATAAATAAATCCTCCGACTTGATCCACAGAGACCCCCCCTATGCTTCCGTAAAGAGAAGTGAGCAAAACAAAGACCCTGAGACGGGCATTAAATTTATTGTAAAATACAAAAACAGGATAACCGCTGGTTGTTGAACTTGTTCTGCCATCAATAACAACTTCCCAACCATCCTCTTCGCTGTAGTCCTTTAATAAAGGAGCAGCAAGGTAAATTAAATTTGGATTGGATGTTCCATTGTAAAAAGGGTTGGTAATAGGAGAAGGTGGATTTCCATTTATGGAAATGTCCCAGGTCGAAGGACCTGCTTTCCAGTCCCACGGATTTTGATAGGTTGTCACATAATTTGGGTTACAAACAACCTGAGAGTATGTCAAATGGCCAAAAGAAACCAGACATACGGTTAGAAAAATGAGTTTAATCGATCTCATGGTTAACCCTCCTATTTAGTGGAAATCATTTTTTTCAACTCCATGATTTCGGCTTTCAATTCATCAATCTGCTTTTGTTGATCAATTGCATGTAAGGTAAGTTCCTCAACAGTTTTTTGATGGAGAGAAACAATAGAACCGAGATTAAGTCCATCGTTGACAACCTGAGCAGTTGATGGATAGCCTGGAAGTCTATTATTTACCTGAATATATTTTTCTATTTCGTATAACGATAATGGACGATAACCTGGTTCAAACACAACATCCCACCAGGATTGCAATTGCACACGAACTTCCGGGGCGTGAACAGGTCCATAAAAAAAGGCTTCTTTCGATTGGGTCAGACGGAATACATTGTCCCATGTAACTAAATCTCCGGCGGAAAAATTACTCTGGCTAGCACTCGAAATTTGAAAGATCATGCTCCCATTCCATGATTCGAATTTTAACTGGCTGGCAATAAGGGAGTTGATCATGTATCGACCGCCCCAATTCGTATTGTCGCCGGGATAGGCATTCCATGTAATATTCCCGCTCGATTCCCGGCCACCCAGAAAGAGCTTGTTGCCAGATCCAAAACCAACAGACAACGCTTCGTAATGCCTGATCGGGCTCCAGGATGTTGGAAAATAACTACCCGGCTGGTCAACACCATGTGTGTTTTGGGCAAATACCTGTGGGAGACAGGCAATAAAAATCAGGGAAAATATGAATAGTTTTTTCATAGGTAAAAAAGTTAGTTCACAACGAACGTAAAAAATAAAAAATACGCAAGCAAGTTATATTTTATCTTTTCGATGTATTATTAACATAATAGTTGACGATTCACTATCATATATTCACAAAAAAAGCAGTCAAATGCGCGTTTAGTATAGTTTTCTGGTCTTTCCCCTATTGGCACAAAAGTTTTCCTCAGTAAAAACCTAGAATGTGGTTGATGTTGTTATGTGGACGTGTTTTTCCATTCCGAGTTGGTTCATTTGCTGAGCAGCGATTGGTGAGGGCACTACAACGAGGAGCGACCTATTGTACAACAGCCTCTTTCAGGACGACACCTTGGAATTTGAAGCTTGTGATCCGGAAATTCAATTTTACCCAAAAAACCAAAAGCAATGGCCTATGGTCTATGGTCCATGGTCCACTTCTCAATCGCAAACCGCGTCCGGTGTTCCTGATAATTCCAGGAACGCAGATCATGGTCCTGATGGTTTAGCTTCCATGTCTTGATCCGGGTATCCAGCATTTCTTTGTAATGTATTCGTCCATACTTACTGATCAGCCAGGAAAAATTCTTTGCTCCCCTCATCTCCGAATTTGTTACCTCATCCGGAAAATCTGCTTCAAGGACTGTAGCCAATTCGCGGGTATATAGGAAATCATAATCCATATACGCCTCCTGGTGATTCAGGTTGTAGTTAACGATAATTTTATCCCAGTTAAAACAGGAGAGCAGCACAAAGGAGCCAACGATGACATTAAGGTTTACCCGAATAAGGAACCAGGAATTTTTAGTATGGAGCATTCTATAGATCAACGAGCCAATTCCAAACAGGGCACATACCACAAATACGATCACACCGATTCGTTTGTAGGCTAAATTGAACTGTTGCACGTATACCATGGTCCGAATCAATAGCGAAATACAAAGCAAGGCATTAAGCGACAGCCAGGCATTAGTCAGGCGTTTTAGCCAAACCTGATGCGCATAAAAAAGCAGGTTTCCGCGAAATACATACAGTGCAAAAAAGATGGAAGCTAAAATGCTCATGATCAGGGCACCGGTACCTCTTCTTAATGCCCATTGTGCCTGGTCGTAATTATCATCTATCCCGGAAAACCAAATATAGCGGATATCAAAAAACAGAGCCAGGATACCGAGAACCAGTAAGCAGCAAAGGGTAAATGTCCATTGTTGTGCTTCGGTACGGAGCCCACCTTGCAGGGTGCGTATTCCGATCGATTTTATCCGCCTTTGTGTTTCATTATTCCAAGGAAAAGCAAGGGTGGTTGCTTTGGATTGTTTCCAAAAGTAATAAGCCATAAACAAGCCCAATAGTACCAGAAAGACGCTTTGAAAGGTCAGTTCGGGCAGATAGAGGAAGATCTTATGAAAGAAGGATAAAAAATTGGGGATGGAGTTGGCATAGAGCAGGAAAAAGATGATGATAATGATAAAGGGAATAAACAGGAAGGATATCCATTCCCAGGTCCCTTTTTTGCCTGAATTTCTATCTTCCTTTTCTCTTTCTTCTATGGGTAGCAGGCGCAACATCATGCGGAGAATATTTTCAAGCAGGTTGCGTGATTCTGCTGTTAGGAGGGTAGCCAATAAGAGGCTGATGCTAATATTGACAGCCAGAGCTATTGGGCTATGGATGATGAGCATGCTAAAGAGGGAGATTATCCATAAGCTTAGGAGGTAAAGGTTGAGGGGTTCGGCTTTTGGTTTTTGAAAGTAAAACAAGCCGGAGACCAAAATAAGTTCGGCCGCAACGAGGTTGAGTCCGAGGCCCTGATCGATAAACAGGGCGTGAAAAGTGAGGGCAAAAAGCAGGATACCTGACTGTTTGATTCGTTTATCGGGGATGAGGAACATATGTGCAATAAACGAATAAAGAGGCTAAAAAGTACAGAAACAAAAAAACCCTCAAGTCGTTGAAGACAGGAGGGTTTTTTGAATGATAAGGCGACGACATACTTTC